>JANXQR010000312.1 GCA_025353435.1 Acidobacteriota bacterium
ACGACGATTTGGACAGACTGCGCTCCCGTCGCTGTTACCTTCAGAATTCGACTGTTAGCCGTGTCGGCAATAAAGACATTTCCATTGCCATCCACTGCCAAGCCCGTTGGCGAATATGCAGTGCTGTCCAGCAGGCTGACCGCGCTGGTGAACTGAACTGTTTGCGCCGCGACGAATGGTTGGATCCCGCATACGAGGACACCCAGAACCACCCAACCAGCAAGCAGACGCCCATATTTCGACCAACCTTGCGAAGCGAAGGAGACTGTCGTCCCCATCAGCTTTCTGAACATGGTTTTCCTGCCCTTCCGTTGCTGTTGCTTATTGGAGGCCCTAATAGGATGAAGGAGAATCTTAATACTCTACCACGAGTCAATCAGTAACAGCCCTCAAGAACACAGTGGCCACCGGCGAGCGCCGCCCTGCACGATCTGATTTCTGAGGGCTTGCAGTCATACTTTAGGAGGGGTCGCTTAGATATTTTCGAGATGCTCGTTTCGGAGCTTGTCTTCAAAGGCAGATCGAACGCAGCCAAGCAGATTGTTCCCCGCCATGACCATTTCCCATCTGCGATCTTCACCCACGATTGGGTCGTCATACGCGTATTTTGGCGTATTTCGGCGTCGCTCTACGGCCTGTAAGTAGTTGCAAGTACTGCTTTTTACCGCCCTGAAAAGGCCGGCGTCGGCGGTTCAATCCCGTCTCTGGTTGCCTGTGAAACGCTCGTGCCTGGCTCCATGGTCAACTGCACGATCTGGAGCTTCTCCACATCCGAGCGATGAACGGCGACAGCTATCGCCTCAAGCAGAGCAGCTGTAAACGGACCTCATCCACCGGACGCAGAACCCTCCCCACTCCAAACGCGCCTCAGGGTAGAAGGGCCTCTGGAGCGTAGCGGAAGGGGCCATTCTACTCATACTCAAAAACTTCGCATCTATCTCCTGGCCTGCTTTTGCTTCGCCCAATGGCTTGGCTTTACTCCACCCTAGACAGGTACGTGTGTCCCACCACTCTTCCTAATTTTCTACATCACCTAGCTGCTAAGGGTTTTCTACGAACAAAAAGCCCGGCACGTTGCCGGGCTTTTACATTTTCCGAGTGAGGCGCTACGCCAACAGGCGCTGCACCTTCTCCTCGATCACATCCTGCCCGACGTAGCCCACGATCTGGTCTGCCACCTTACCGTTTTTAAAGAACAAGAGCGCCGGGATACCGCGGATTCCATAGCGCGAAGGGGTGGCCCCATTTTGGTCCACATTCACCTTCGTCACCTTCAGCTTGCCTGCGTAAGTCACCGCCACGCTATCCACAGCTGGAGCAATCATCTTGCATGGGCCGCACCAGCCCGCCCAGAAATCCACCAAGACCGGTTGCTCGCTCTTGAGCACCTCCTGGTCGAAATTCGCATCCGTTACTTCGATTACGCCTACTCCCGCCATGTTCCTCCTTGCCCCACTTTCCAATCTCATTTTAAGCGTTGCCGCTCGTTTTCGTTGCCGACGTCCTCTCATAAGATGCGGTGGGGTGTGGAAAGTCGCAACAGGCCCGGATTGGTAAACGTGAACGAGGCGTAGCCGCGGATGACCTCCAAGGCAGGCCTAGGTTCCGTTTCTTAATTTGAGATGACTGGAATGTCCGCTGGCGAGAAGGTTTGGCAGGAAGGTTGACCGCGTCGAAAACTGGCCAAAAATCAGAAGCGCCCGGATTCCAATTAAGGAATCACGGGCGCTAGAGCAGCCCTCCCCCAGAACTGCCCACGTTGTGAATGTAAGGTGTTTCGGGGTAGAAAGCAATCAATCTTAGGTAATTGAGAGGGAGATCACCAACGGGGTAGTTGGTAAATGGATACTATTGACGATGCAAGAGTTAGCGAATATTGCAACGTCGAGCTGCGCACAGAACAGTGGCTTTGCAGGGGTTACATCGGTCATGCCGAATCGCACTGCATTGCACCGCGCGGTTCAAAAGAACAGGGGAGGAGCTCGGGAGCAGACATTCCCTCGAGCGCGGCGCGTATCGCGGCGGACGCTTCAGTGATATTTTGAGGTCCGTCGAGCACCACGAGGACCGCCGGGCCTGCTCCGCTTAGGGCGACTCCGATCACGCCGTGCCTGCCCGCCAGCGGAAGGAGCCGCGGGAGTTGCGGACAGATTGCGGCCCGATAGGGCTGGTGAATGCGATCGGACATCGCGACTTGCAGAAGGTCTCCCATCCCCTGGGTGAACGCCAGCCCCAATAGAGCGACCGATTGCAGGTTTGCAACCACGTCGGTCCGCCCGTAGGTGAGCGGCAGAACCGCTCTCGCCTTGCTGGTGGCGAGCGGTTCGATTGGCAACACGACAATAGCCCTCCACTGAGACGGAGGGGTTACACGGGCCACGTGAATGCCCCGACCGTTGCCGGCGGCGACCACGAAGCCTCCCAGCCAGCAGGCTGCGGCGTTGTCTGGGTGTCCTTCGAGGAGCGCTGCTTCGGCAAGAATTCGATCACTATCCCATTTCAAGTTTCCGAAATGGACGGCGAGCGCAATCGCCGCTAACCGGCCGGCAGCCGAAGATCCACAACCCATTCCCAGCGGAATTTCATTCTGCATTTGAATGGCCAGCGGGATAACTGCCCGATCATTCTCAGTGAGCAGTTTGCGGTAGAGATCGAGCACAAGATTGTCTTCGAGCCTGGCACACCGGTCTGCATCGCGGCCCGTCGCGGTAATCGAGAACTGGTCTGCCGCCTGCGCTTCCAGGTGGAGATAGAAATCAAGTGCGACGGCTGCGGTATCAAATCCCGGTCCCAGGTTCGCCGAGGTGGCGGGGAGACGGAGGCGGAGGCGCAGTTTGGGCGGCCCTTCTTGCTCCCCGCTCATTGCGTTGATTCCTTGAGAGCAGCAAGAACGGCTGCGGGCGTTGCTTCCACGCTGCGGGCTTCCCGGCGCAAGTGCGTAATCTGCTCTTCCAAGCCGGCAGATTCTTCTTTGCGGAGTAATGTGCCGCGATGGAACTCGATAGTGTAGTCGGCGTCCTTCAGCGTGTGTCCGGTGAGAACCAGCACCACGGTTTCGCCGCTGGCCACCGAGCCTTGTGCGCGCAGTTTCTTCAATCCGGCAAGCGTGACAGCGGAGGCAGGTTCGCAACCTAGTCCCTCGGCGCCCAATTCCGCTTTTGCAATGGCGATCTCAGCTTCAGTTACGTCGAGAACCCATCCGTCGGTGTCCTGCACAACCCGCGCCGCTTTGCGCCACGACGCCGGACTTCCGATGCGAATGGCGGTAGCGCGCGTGTGCGCCTCCATTGGTTGTATCTCCGACCCGTGGCAGGTGGCGAAGCTGCGCACCAGCGGGTTGGCGCCCTCTGCCTGAATTACCGAGATCCGCGGCATGCGCGATATCAGTCCCAGTTCGCGCATCTCACGGAAACCTTTGCCGAGAGCAGAGCTGTTTCCCAGGTTGCCGCCAGGAACGATCAGGTGGTCGGGCACGTTCCAGTCAAAGGCCTCAGCGATCTCAATCGCCGGCGTCTTCTGACCTTCAAGCCGATATGGGTTTACAGAGTTCAACAAGTAGATGGGCGCCTCGCGCACGATCTCAGTCAGCACGCGCATACATCCATCGAAATCGGTCTTCAGCTGGCAGGTCAATGCGCCATAGTCCATGGCCTGGGAAAGCTTTCCCCAGGCGATCTTGCCTTCGGGAATCAGCACCAGGCTGCGCAGTCCCGCTCGCGCTGCGTAAGCCGCCATCGCCGCCGATGTGTTTCCGGTTGAAGCGCAGGCCACCCATTGGAAACCTCTCTCCCGCGCTACGCTCAGGGCCGACGTCATGCCGGTATCTTTGAAGGAGCCGGTTGGATTCATGCCCTGATGCTTGGCGAAGAGCTGGTCTATTCCCAAAGCGGCGGCGGCACGCGGCAATGCGTACAGCGGCGTGTTGCCCTCGCGAAGGGTCACGGCGTTGCCGAAGCTGTCGAGGATGGGCAGCAGCTCACGGAAGCGCCACACCCCTGAGTGATCGAGCGCCTCAGACGAACAGCGGCGCTCGCGCCACAGCCATTTGAGCGCGCCGGCGTTGGGGCGGTCGTGGCTCTGGCGCTGCGCCCAACCGGGATACTCGACTTCGAAAAGGTCGCCGCACTCGACGCAGCGAAAATCCGGCTTCGCCGAGCTGCCGGAGATGCGCGCACCGCAGCCGAAACAACGCAACTGATGCAGATTGTCGTTCATACCAGGTGTTAGGGTACCGTTCATGCTTGATGTTAGGGTACCAGCGTAGGGCCAATTTTCGGTGAGCTGAGGAAGGAAGGAACCGGCTATGACGCCTAACTTCTTGCGTGTCGCCTTTGTGTTGGCTGCCTGCCTGACTACTTCGGCCGCTCAGACTCCGTTGCGCATTGCCGCGGCTGCCGATCTGGAGCCGGTGCTGCCGACGATCCTCGAACAATTTCAGAAAGAGACGGGCATTCGCGCGGTGGCCACTTACCAGGCGTCCGCTGCGCTTGCCGCGCAAATACAGAACGGTGCGCCGTTTGATCTCTTCCTCTCCGCTGATTTGGGATATCCGCAAAAGCTGATCGCCGCAGGGCTTGCGCAGGGGCTTGGAGATGGCAGAGCCGGCATTCCAATTATTTACGCTCGGGGAACGCTGGTGCTGTGGACGCGGAGGGACTCGCACCTACCCCTTCCCTCTCTCGAGATGCTCGGCCGGCCCGAAGTTAAACGCATTGCAATTGCCAATCCAGATCGAGCTCCATACGGGCGAGCGGCCGTGGCAGCTCTCAAAAAGCTCGGCATTTACGAGGCGCTCAAGTTCCGCCTGGTTACAGCCGAAAATATCGCGCAAGCTGCGCAGTTTGTCGACACAGGCAATGCCGACGCAGGCTTCATATCGCTCACGTCGGCAAGCACGCTCAGGCTCATGGAGGACGGCCGATACTTAGTGATTCCCGCCGATCTTTACCCTCCGATTGAGCAGGGCGCAGTGCTGTTGAGCCAGACGAAGCAGAGAGTGGAATCCAAGAAATTGCTGGTATTCCTAATGTCGACGCCCGTTCAGCAAGAGATGCGCAAGTTCGGTCTGACGCCCGGTCAGGACAATCCAGCCGCGCCCTAGCATATGCAATTTAAAGCGAATTAAAGCGATTCCGGGCAGTATGCTGTTCTGGAACGCTATGGATTGGCAGGCACTTACACTGACGCTGCGGCTGGCGTCGATCACGACGGCAATTCTGTTGCTCATCTCCATCCCGCTGGGGGCGCTGCTGGTGCTGGGGCGGAGCCGATGGCTGGCGGTGTTGCAGGCACTTACCGCATTGCCTCTGGTCCTTCCACCTACAGTATTGGGATTCTTTCTGCTGGTGCTGCTCGGACCGCGGACTGCGTTTGGCCGAGGCATCACTTCTCTGCTCGGGCACCCGCTGGCGTTTTCATTCGCGGGTCTGGTGGTCGGGTCAGTCCTTTACAGCCTCCCGTTCGCCGTCCAACCCATCGTTGCGGGGTTTGCGGCTATCGATCCCCCGCTCCTTGATGCAGCGCGCCTGCTCGGGGCTGGACATGGCCGCCTCGTCCTTACGTTGCTCATGCCACTGGCCCGCCGATCGTTGATCGCTGCCGCTGTGCTTAGCTTTCTGCACACCGTAGGCGAGTTCGGCGTGGTACTCATGCTTGGCGGAGACATACCGGGGGCAACGCGGACGCTGTCGATTCTGCTCTACAACCAGGTGGGGAACTTCGATTACGCCGCTGCCAGCCGCACGGCCACCCTGCTGCTCACTTTGAGCCTGGCCGCGTTGATCTCGATTTACGCAATTGGACAGTCGTCGGGACCGAGTCGAGGCTACAGGGCTCGCGGAGGCCCCCGTGCTTGAGATCGCGCTCGATGCGCGCCGGGGTGGCTTTCACCTGCAAATTGAAGCCCGCTTCGCCACGGATTGGACGGTCATCTTCGGCCCCAGCGGCTCAGGAAAGAGCACGCTGCTCCGGCTGCTCGCGGGTCTGGACCGGGAAGTCGCCGCTTCGCCGGGAAATGCCCGTGTTGTCTTCAACGGGAAGGCTCTTGCTGACACATCGGCACATTGCTGGGTTCGGCCAGGGCTTCGTGGCACTGCCTTGGTAACGCAGCAGCCCGCACTCTTCCCTCACCTCAACGTGGCGGAAAATGTCGCCTATGGCCTGTCGGACTTGGAACGGAGCCGGCGCCTCGCCCGTGTCGAAGAGATGCTGGAACTTGTTGGTGCGAGAGACCTCTCAAGTCGACGTCCGCTGGACCTGTCCGGTGGCGAGGCGCAGCGCATAGCGCTTGCCCGAGCCATCGCTCCCGACCCGCGGCTTCTGCTGCTGGATGAGCCGTTTTCCGCGCTCGATGGGGCCACCAGCGACGCACTGCTCGACCGTCTGAGACATTGGTTGCGAGAGCGGCAAGTTCAAACCATCCTCGCCACTCATGACGCCACCGATGCATTCGCCACGGCAGCAGAAGTAGCGCTTCTAAGCGATGGCCGTCTTGTAGCGCTGGGACCGGCGGCACTGGTCCTGAGCGAAGAGCGCGATCGGCTCATGCAACGGTTGTCGGAGTAGTCGTCAAAAACCCAGCAGCACCGGCTCTCGTTCGAGTCGAATCCCGAACTGCGCCTCGACCTCATCACATATTCGCTCCGCCAGCGCCATGACATCGGCCGCCGAAGCACCGCCACGATTGATGAGCGCCAATGTGTGCCGCGACGAAACACCCGCCGCGCCCACCGCGTAACCTTTTGTGAACCCGGACTGTTCGATCAGCCACGCCGCAGGCACTTTCACTTGGCCATCAGCTCCGGCCGGAAAACGCGGCGGTTCCTTGTCCACGGCCGCCGCAATTTTATCCATCGTTTCCGATGCCACGATGGGATTCTTGAAGAAGCTGCCAGCGCTCCGGCCATCGGGATCGCCCTCGACGAGCAGCATTCCTTTGCTTTGTCGAATACGCCGAACTGCCTCCGCCGCCTTTGCGAGCGTTGGTTCAGCATCGCCCGCGAAAGCCTTCTGGAGGTCCGCGTAACGCAGGGTTGGTGCGCCGCCTCGCCTGAGCCGGTAGTCGACGCGCGTTACAACGAATCGGCCGCGATCCGTGGTGTTGAATCGGCTGGTTCGGTAACCAAAGCCGCATTCAGCCACACCGAATTCGACACATCCGCCTTCTCGAATATCGATTGCCCGCACGCGCTCGATCACAGCGCAGACCTCCTGGCCATACGCGCCCACATTCTGCACCGGCGTGCCGCCGACAGTGCCGGGGATTCCGGCCAGACACTCCAATCCGGCGCAATTCTGTTCGACGCTCCGCTGCACGAACTCGTCCCACTCCTCGCCTGCGTTAACTCGAAAAATAACTTCATCGGCGCTCCCGTCTTGAGTCTGACTCCCGCGCAAGGCAACATGCAGCACCATCCCATTGAAGCCGGAGTCAGCAACCAGCAAATTGCTGCCGCCGCCGAGGACAAACAAAGGGACCCCCTGCTCGCGTGCCCACTCCGCCGCAAGAACGACGTCTTCCTCGGTCTGCGCTTCGACGAACCATCGAGCCGGGCCACCGATGCCAAAGGTCGTGAACGGTGCAAGCGTTTTGTTTTCTTCAATCCGCACTTCTTCAAGGCTACATCACGCGGTTTGCACTAGAATGGGAGCAGGCAACACGTTGCCGGAGGCCTCAATGTATCCAGAGCTTATGGTCATTCCCATGCGCGAAGAACTGACCCGCGCGGGCATCAATGAAACTCGCACGGCGGAAGACGTGGACGCGGCGCTCGCCGTGCCCGGCACCACTCTCCTGGTGGTCAACTCGATATGCGGCTGCGCAGCCGGCAAGATGCGTCCCGGCGTTCGCTTGGCGATCACCAACGCCTCCAGCCAACCCGACCACAAGATCACGGTGTTTGCCGGCCAGGATCGCGAAGCCACCGAGCGCGCCCGCAGTTACTTCGACGGCAATCCGCCCACCTCACCCGCCATCGCCATTCTCCGCGACGGCAAGCTCGTCTACCTGATGCAGCGTTACGTGATCGAGCAGGCGACCGCACAGCAGATCGCCGGTGAGCTCATCCGCGCATTCGACGAGTTCTGCGCCAAGACCACTGCATAACGACGCGACGCCAAAACTCATCGAAGCTTATTCGGCAGTCTCGGGTTGGGTAGATTCAAGTGCATCAACTGGTTCAAACCTGACCTTTGGAACTCCATTTGCCGAGAGGATGAATGGGTCCCCGTTGGCTGCCTCTTCGACCAAGTCGTCGAATCGTTCGAGGATTTCGTCAATGTCAAAGGTACGCATGTGATCGTGCTTTGATTATCGGCGACCCAGAACCAAATCTGAATAAGCAAAACGGCCTCCCGCAAAGGAGGCCGTTTTCTAATTGCATTGAAGCGCAAACATCAGTCGCCAGTCATTGATCCCGGTAACTTTTGTACTTTGCTGTGTTTCGTGGAGTACGTAAAGTAGATCACCAACCCCACCAGCAGCCAGCAGATCATGACAATCCAGGTAATGGCCTGCAGCTGCGTCATCAAGTACAGTGCGGACCCGATGCCCAAAATCGGGACCAGCGGCACCAGCGGCGTCTTGAATGGCCGATGCAGCTCCGGGTGCCGCACGCGCAGAATCCAGACACCGGCGCTGACAATCGTGAACGCCAGCAACGTGCCGATGTTCACCAGTTGCGACAGCCGGTCAATAGGCAGGAACGCCGGCATGATGGCCGCGAATGCACCGAAGATGATGGTGGTGACCCACGGCGTGCGGAACTTCGGGTGAATCGCCGAGAAAGCCTTGGGAAGCAATCCGTCCTTCGACATCGAGTAGAAGACGCGCGTCTGGCCCAGCAGCATTACCAACATTACCGTTGCCAGCCCAAACACCGCGCCGACCTTCACCAGGATCGATCCCCAGCCCACGCCCGTGGCATCCATTGCCAGCGCCACTGGAGCCGACACATTCAGCGTCTTGTAGCTCACGAGACCCGTCAGTACGAGCGACACCAGGATGTAGAGAATGGTGCAGACCACTAGAGAGCCGAGAATTCCGATGGGCATGTCTCGCTGCGGATTCTTGGCTTCCTGTGCCGCCGTTGATACTGCATCAAACCCGATATACGCGAAGAAGATGGACGCCGCCGCCACGGGAATTCCGCCCCACCCAAAGTTACCGTGTCCATCTGCAGGTGGCACGAATGGATGCCAGTTGGCGCTCGCTATCTGCGGATGATGGAACAGGAACAGTCCGCCCACCACGATGAAGATACCAACAATACCCAGCTTGATAATCACGATTGCTGAGTTGAAGTTCGCCGATTCCTTGATGCCAATCACCAGGATCGTCGTCACCACAACAACGATGCACACCGCAACCAGGTTGAACAGCCCCGTCACATGCGGAAGCCCCGCATCGGTCACGCCGGGCGGAAGCGACATCTTGTCGATCCAAATCCCCTGGTACTTCACCAGCACGTTGCCTGTCGTCGTGGTTAGCGACGGCGGAATAACGAAGCCCAGTTGCTGCATCAGGCTGTTGAAGTAGCCCGCCCAGCCCGACGCCACGGTCGACGCGCCGAACGCGTACTCAAGCGTCAGGTCCCAGCCGATAATCCAGGCCACCAGTTCGCCCAGCGTCGCATAGCCGTAAGTGTAGGCCGAACCGGCGATTGGAATGATCGAAGCAAACTCTGCATAGCACAGGCCGGCAAAAGCGCAGGTCAGCCCCGCCACCACGAAGCTCAGCGCTACCGCCGGCCCTGCGTGGAGCGCCGCAGCCTGTCCAGTGAGCGTGAAAATGCCCGCGCCGATAACCGCGCCGATGCCCAGCGTGATCAGGTTCAATGCACTGAGCGAGCGCTTGAGCGTGTGCTCGCCCTGTTCGGCGGCCTCCACCGTAAGCATCGACATAGGTTTGATACGAAAAAGTTTGGACATGAGTGAGGCCACCCCTCCATGGAGCATATTGGGAAACGAATCACGAAAGCATCAAGAAGACAAAGATCGAATCGAGAAAATGAATCTAGGTGTTGTTAGCCGGCGCCCTATCCGTTGGTTACCGCCTTGGTCCGGCGCGACCAAAGAAAATAAACCGGGATTCCGAGCAATACAAGAACAAGGCCCGGCCATGTGTACTGGGGCTTGTACCGCAATAATACGATACAAATCCATCCGGCCAGCACGATATAGAGAGCGGGCAGAACGGGATAGCCAAGGGCGCGATAAGGGCGCAGTGCATCCGGCCGTTTCACGCGCAGCACGAATAAGCCAAGGATTGTGAGGATGTAGAACACCAGAACCGCGAAGATGATGTAGTCCAGCAGCTGGCCGTAAGAGCCCGACACGCACAACACGGCAGTCCACAGCGCCTGCACGATCAGGCCCGCCACCGGCGTGTGGTACTTGGGGTGCAGCTTGCCAACCGCTTTGAAGAACAGGCCGTCTTTGCTCATCGCGTAGTAAACGCGAGCACCGGCGAGTGTCAGGCCATTGGCGCAACCGAACGTTGAAATGAGTATGGCCGCCGCCATCAATTGCGCGCCTCCCGAGTGGAAGATTTGCTCCAGCGCCGCCGTACCAATGCGGTCTTCGGTGGCGTGCTGAACGCCGCGCGCCAGGGCCGTAGCGCCGCTGGGATCGCCGTGCATCGGCAGCACAAGGATGTAGGCCAGCGATGCGAGGAAGTACACCGTCAGCACAAACCCTGTGCCCATCACTAGTGACAGCGGGATGTTCCGTTTGGGATTCTTGACCTCGCCTGCTGTGAACGTGATGTTGTTCCACGCATCGGACGAGAAGAGACTGCCCACCTGCACCACTGCCAGCACCACCAGCAGATTCACCAGCACAATGGGTCCGCCCACGCCCACCTGAACCGGGTGGAGATTGTGCCATCCCGCGTTCTCCCAGAACTTGCTTAACCCCTCGCCGAAGTTCCCCTGCCAGGCCGTTGCATTGCGTCCGATGGTGAATGCGAGCACCACGAGAGCTGCGAGCGAAAGTGCCTTTGCAGATGTAAAGACGTTTTGGATTATCGAACCGAGCTTGACGCCGAACACGTTCACGAAGGTCAAAAGGAAGGCGATGAGAATGGCGGTCAGATTCGCCGTGTTGACGCCGATATCCATGTTGCCAAGCACCATGGGGCCGATCGGAATCGGCGGCACATGCGCAATGTGCCAAAGCCAGTGCGACGTCGAAATCGCGGGGAAAAATACGCCAAGGTACTTTCCGAAAGCGACGCAGACGGCAGCGATTGTGCCAGTCTGGATGACCATGAAGAGCGTCCATCCGTAGAGAAATCCCCACACTCGGCCCAAAGATTCACGCAGGTAGACGTATTGGCCGCCGGCTTGGGGCATCATAGCGGCCAGCTCACCGTAACTGAGGGCGGCAATGATTGTGAGCACGCCGGTCAGGACCCATGCGCCCAGGTAGAGCGCGGGGGAATTGGTGACGCGGGCAATGTCGGAATCGACAAGGAAAATTCCGGAGCCAATCATTGATCCGATGACCAGCGCAGTGGAGCTGAAAAGGCCGAGAGATTGCACCAATTTAGGGGCGGCGTCTGCCGGCGCGGCGCCCACTGGGCGGGGGCTGATGTTTGGGGTCGTCACTTGGAAGATTTTTACTTGATTTTGAAGCGATTGTCTCTAGATTTCTGAAAAACGGTCTACTTAGCGAAAATCTTCGAGCCTTTCCCGCCAATGTCTAAACTCGCCGGCGGGATCGGCTACCCCAAAGATCGCGGCAGCCACTGCCACTGTATTCGCACCCGCTTCTATCACAAGAGGAGCTGTTTCGAGCGTGATCCCGGCCGCCGCAGTCAGCACGAATTCGGGGCCGGCAGCCTTACGCAGCCGGCGCACACCCTCCACGCCGATGTTTTTTTTATCCGTCTGCTTGGTCGTTGTCCGGAAGACCGGACCAATCGCGAAATAGTCGGCCGGCTCATCGAGAATCCCCGGCAGGAGTTGATCGCTACCGGCAAATGTACCGACCATTCGCCCCGGACCCACGATTCGCCGCGCCTCCCGCACCGTCACGTCGCCAGCATCCACATGAACGCCATCGAACCCTATCGACTCCACCAGGTCCGCGCGGTCGTCAAGAATGAGCTTGACCTGCTCTTGCGGGAGGACCTCGCGCAAGATTTCTGCATCGGCAATTATCTCTGCATCTGAGCCGGTCTTATTGCGGTACTCCAGCAGAATCACGCCCGCGCCAGCGAGAGACGCCCCCAAATCGCTCAAAAATTCCCGACGCCCATTCGATGGAATGTACGAGGCATCGAGAATTGGGTAAATCCGCGGAAACAAAAAGTGCATGAAACTAAGTTACTCGCCACGGTCCTTCAATGTCAGTGGCGCAGGCGCGGTACAGGTCGGGGAAGGGTGGGCCATGCCGCAAACAACTGCAGCACAGCCACCTCATGTCCCGATGGTTGAGATCTAACTTGCAGGCGGCATCTCATCGGCCGACGGGCCGTACATCCCCGGAAGCTTGGCGCCCAGCAAACGCAGGTACACGCCCAGCTGCGCGCGATGATGCACCATGTGGTTAATCACCCACTGCCGCCAAACACCGTACTTCGAGTCGTTAATCCAGGTCTGATCGCCTGCCACAAATTTCCAATTCGAATCCCACTTGGCCGGAGTCATCGCTTCCAGTGCAGGCTTTGCATCGGCCACCCGTTTGTCAAAATTCGCCAGAACTTGAGCCTTGCTGGTAGGCGGCGCCGAATTCATTGAAGGATTCCATTCCAGCTTGTCCGTAGTGAGCGTGTGCACCGCCCAATCGCCAGCGGTGTCAGCCACATGCCCCGCCAGCTTTCCCAGCGCCATTGACTTTTCGTGCGGCTTCCACGCGAAATCCGCACCGTCAGGTATTGCTTCCAGCAACTTGCGGGTACTTCCGACCTCGCGATCGTACTCCGCAACCAGTTCCTTTTGAATGTCCATAAGAGCAACCTCCCTGTTGCGAACCAAGCATATCCGAAATCGAAGAAAAAGGCGAAGAAAAAGCGATAATTCAAATGGGAAATTGCCTTGAGGGAAGATTCATGCTCTGCTAAGGCGACTCACGGCAGCGCAAACGCCACATACGTTCCGCCTTGCGGTAACTTCGGATCGCGGGCATCGCTGGTCCCAATCACCACGAACTGCTTGCCACCGACGGAATAGGTTGCTGGAGTGGCGACCCCACAGTGGGGCAGCTCGGTCTCCCAGAGGAGCTTGCCCGTTTCCGTATCGAAGGCGCGGAACTTGCGGTCATGCACCGTGGCAGCGATAAAAAGTACCCCACTGGCGGTGACAATTGGACCTCCATAGTTCTCCGAGCCGGTATCCTTCATGCCCAACGCCGCCAGCTCGGGGAACTCGCCAAGATTGATCTTCCATAAGTACTTACCAGTCTTCAGATCGATTGCGTTCAGCGTGCCCCACGGCGGCTGGAACGCTGGATAGCCTTCGGTGTCGAGAAACTTCCGGTAGCCGGTAAAGATGTACTCCGGCGGCGCAGCCTTGACCTTGTCCTGATTGCTGGCGCCCACTCCCAGGTAGTTTAGAAGCGATTCGAGCTCGGCCCCCTTCACGTCGTGCATCGGCGGCATGCGGCCTTTGCCGATATGGATAAAATTGACCATCTGCGCAGCCGACATGCGGCTCCCAAGCCCGATCAGCATGGGGAAAGACGGAGGGATGCCTTCGCGATGATCGCCGTGGCAAATGGCGCAGCGATTCGTATACACCGTCCGGCCTGGGGAGTCCTCTTCGTGGATCTGTGGCACCGGCTGCGGCGCTGCGGAGGCCATTTCCTTCTTGTCGGTTGCGGCCTTCGACGGGGAGCGAAGGAAGTCCATCAGCCCGACCATCTGTTGATCGTTGACATTCGGGAACGACGGCATGCGTCCAATGCCTTGTTTGACGGTCTGCGTGATCTTGGGCTCGGGAAGACGCTTCGTCACGTCCACGAGAGAGGGAAACGCCGGTGGCGACCCGGTTCGATCGGGTCCGTGGCACACCGCGCACTGCTGGCGATAGACAAGTTCGCCGGGGCTGCCCGCGTGTCCTACTGGCGTCAGTCCGCCCAGCCACACCATCTCGTTGGCGTTCACAAACAGGACATTGTGCACGGGGTCGATTGCGGGACCACCCCACTCGGCGCCGCCGTCAAATCCTGGAAACACCGCAGTCTGCTTATCCAGCCCGACGGGCAGAAACTGGCCGCCGCTACGGATGTCCTGGAATGCTTTGACCGCCCACGCGTGGGCCTCTGGGGTGCGTGTGGTCATCATGTCTTCGGTCAGGCGCTGGCGAGCGAAGGGCTCCGGCCAGTCCGGCAGGGGCTGCGTTTTCGAGGCCACTTCGCCTGGCACAGTGCTGGCGGGATACGGGCGTTCGTGGATTGGATAGAGCGGCTTGCCCGTCACGCGATCGAAGAGGTAAACAAAGCCCTGCTTGCTGGTCTGCGCCATTGCATCAATCGTCCTGCCGTTACGTTGCAGCGTGAAGAGCGCGGGCGGCGAGGGAAAATCGCGATCCCAGATGTCATGGTGCACACTCTGAAAATGCCACAACCGCTTGCCGGTGTTGGCATCAAGGGCCAGCAGGGTGTTCGAGTAGAGATCGTCGCCCAAGCGATCGCCGCCATAGAAATCCATTACCGCTGAGCCGGTGGGAACAAACACCACGCCGCGCTTTTCATCGAGCGACATACCCGCCCAGTTGTTTGCTGCTCCGGCATTCTTCCAAGCGTCTGGCGGCCATGTTTCGTAGCCCTTCTCGCCCGGCCTTGGAATTGTATGGAACACCCATCTGAGCTTGCCAGTGTGCACGTCGAAGGCGCGAATATCACCCGGCGGCGCCGGATGCGTCTCGGGGTTGCGCCCTCCCACGATGATCATGTCCTTGAAGATGATGCCCGGCGTGGTGAGGGCGATCGACTGCTCTTCGAACTTCCCGCCGAGTCCTCGATCCAGTCCTTTTCGCAGATCGATGCGCCCGTTTTCACCAAACGAAGCGATCGGATTCCCCGTTTGCGGATCGAGGCAATAGAGAAAATTCATGACGCCGGCAAACAGGCGGTTCTCTTTGCCGTCGGTCCACCAGGTCAAGCCACGCGCTGGCTGCGTGCCTTCAATTCCTGAGTCGAACTTCCATTTCAGGGCGCCGGTCGCGGCATCGAGCGCAATGACCTTCTGCGTCGGCGTATAGGCATAGAGGATTCCGCCGATCACCAGCGGGTTGGTTTGGATGCTGCCCTTCTCGCCAGTGTCGAAGGTCCATGCCACCTTGAGGTCGTGCACGTTGGCGCGATCAATCTGCGTGAGCTTCGAATAATGATCGCCGTCGCGCCCGCCGTTGTAGGCAGGCCAATCGACCGACTGCGCGAGACCGAGGCCGCTGAGTGCGCCCGCTCCAGATACTGCGAGCACAATGGCGTGCCGAACCAAAACTTGAGGTAGCATACAGATCGTAGTCCCAAGGTTGAATAGGAGCCCCCAGATTCTTACACGCGGACGCAGCGCTGGTGAAGCGGGGACTCGGCGCTGTGGAATTGATGGGCTCGGCAAGTGATACTAGTGTGTATCAGATGAAGACCGTCACTGTTCGCGACCTCAGCTATAACTTTCCCAAGGTCGAGCGAATGCTCCGCGAAGGCCAGGCGTTGCGAGTGACGAAATGGGGCAAGGTTATAGCCAGGCTGGAGGCGGATGGTCCCGACGTAGTCGCCGTTCGTCAGGCGAGACTGTTCGATTCTATGGCCAAGCTGAAGGAACTCTACGGCGACAGTATCCTGGAACCGTCTAGCGCCGAACTGATTTCGGCGGAACGCGACGAACGGCCCTGACGCTTTCAGTGCATCAGCCGTTTTGGTCCGGCCTGCGATTTGGCTAGAATGATCCGCATGAATCGATCACGGCATATGCGTTCTCGCCAGGTGTTGGTTTGCGCGCTGTGGGTCTTGACCTGGGCGCTACCCTTTCCGTTGGTGTTGGCGCGGCAACAAGCACCGAATCCACTGAGTGCAACGCAGAGCTTTGGCGGATTCGTTGTGAATCTTTCGCTATCTCCGAATGCCAAGAGCGCAATGGTCGAGCGCAACGAAACCATTATTGTCGCGGGCCATTTCTACGGCTTCCCGAAGAAGGGGACCCCTCGGAAATATGTCGATCACGAGGGTGAGGTTTGGGTTGGAAAGAGTGTACAGACCGAAGTAAAACCGGGAGCGGACGCGACATTCGGAGAAATTAAACTGGATTCGCGGGCGTTGGAACGGGTCGACGAAAACGGACCACAGCTCTTGATTAACGTCTTCTCGGGGCGAAGGTCGTCAAAAGACAATCTGTTATCTTGCGGAATCTATGAGGGGCTTTTGGCGAAAGTTGAAGGCGGCAACATCCCGATCTCATGCAAGTTGATCACCGAGGAATAACCCGGAATTCAAATTTCACAATTGAATGCCCTCTGCGAATCGCATTCACGGTGCGCTTACGCCCGCTCGGCCAAAAACCTCTCCATGAACTTGGTATCGAACTCGCCACGGCGAAATCCCTCGTCCGCGAAGATCGCCTGGTGCAGCGGAATCGACGTCTCAATTCCCTGCACCACAAACTGGCTCAGCGCGCGCTCCATCTTTGCAATCGCGTCGGCTCGCGTCGCCCCGTGCACTATCAGTTTCGCAATCAGCGAGTCGTAATAAGGCGGCACCACACCTTCGGCATATTGCGCCGTATCCACGCGCACGCCGTTGCCGCCGGGCACATTGAATGCCGTGATCTTGCCGGCGCTGGGAGTGAACTTAACCGGATGCTCGGCATTGATGCGGCACTCGATCGAATGCCCCTTCATCTCCAGCTTTGCAGGCAAGATGTTGCTCAGCTTCTCTCCACTTGCGATCAACAACTGCGCCTTCACAAGATCCACGCCGGTAATGAACTCCGTCACAGGGTGCTCCACCTGAATGCGCGTGTTCATTTCGATGAAGTACAGCTGCCCGTCTTCATCCATCAGGAATTCGACCGTGCCCGCGTTCTGATAGCCGATCTCGGTCAGGCACCTGCGCAAGGTCTTGTCGATCTCGTCACGCATCTTCGGCGAAACTTTGAGGCTCGGAGCTTCTTCGATCAGCTTCTGATGGCGGCGCTGAATCGAGCATTCGCGCTCGAAGAGCGTGGCCACATTTCCGTGCTCATCGGCAAGGACCTGGAACTCGATATGCCGAGGGCGCTCGATGAACTTCTCCATGTAAAGATCGCCGTTGCCGAAGGCGTTGGCCGCCTCAGTCGACGCAGCATGATAAAGGTTCGGCAGTTCTTCAGCGGTGCGAACGATGCGCATGCCGCGGCCGCCGCCGCCTGCCTTCGCCTTCAGGATGACGGGAAAACCCACCTTCCTGGCCCAGTGCTGCGCCTCTTCCTCGTTTGCCAGCACGCCGTCAGATCCTGGAAGAATCGGCACTTTGGCCTTTTTCATGGACTGGCGCGCCTTTTCCTTTTCGCCCATCAGCCGCGTCACTTCAGGCGGCGGCCCAATGAACTTGATGTTCGACGCGCGACAGACCTCAGCGAAATTGGCATTCTCGCTCAGTAGACCGTAGCCAGGATGAATCGCATCCACGTCCGCGATCTCCGCTGCCGAAATCACCGCCGGCACATTCAAATAGCTGTCCGTCGGCCGCGGCGGTCCGATGCAGATGGCTTGATCGGCAAAGCGCACATGCAGCGAGTTACGATCGGCTTCGCTATAGACCGCTACCGTGCGAATGCCCATCTCTTTGCATGCGTTGATTACGCGCAACGCAATTTCGCCGCGATTGGCAACCAGTACCTTACGAAACATTCGTGTCCTTTAAAGCGGGGCTAGAGAGATTAGCGGAGCGAGCGGAGTCAGTATTCTCACCGCCGCTCTGCGATGCTGGCGTTAGCGTGTGCCACGTACCGTGCGGAGCAACTTCGACTGCCAAATTCCTTGACCTTTCAAGTGTCCGGCTGGCTAACTCCGCAATCTACGCCGTCCTCACTGAAAACAACGGCTGACCAAATTCGATCGGCTGACCATTCGTCACCATACACTTGACGATCTCACCTGACGCGTCCGCTTCAATCTCGTTCATCAGCTTCATGGCTTCCACAATGCACACCACCTGGCCCTTCTCAATGTGGTCCCCAGGCGCCACAAATGCCGACGCGCCTGGCGAGGGCGATCCATAGTAAGTGCCCACAATGGGGGACTTGATCATGTGAAGGCCGGCATCGGGATCGGCAGCCGGGGCTGCGGCCGCAGCTGCACCGGAGGAAGCCACCAACGGCATTGGAGCCGAGATCACTGGAGCCCCCCCGATCAAATGAGCAATCCCCGCAACGGGCGCGCCCTGAACCGCCGGCTGGCTGAACTTGAGCCGGATCTTCAGATCGCCGCGGTCCAGATCGAACTCCGCGACTTCCTGCTCCTTCAAAAACTCCACCAACTGCTTCAGATCCTGAATATCCTGATTTTTCATTCGTTCCCTTAGCCTTCCCACTTGGTTGGTGAGAGGAAATCAACGCCTCACAGCTCAATCAGGGCTTTCGGTGTCGGCGTCAGCACCCACCCTCCGTCCCGTGTCACTGCCACCATATCTTCAATGCGAATCCCGAACTCGCCCGCCAGGTAAACGCCAGGCTCGATCGTCACTACCATGCCAGCCTGCAGACGGCTCGTCTGCCCAGCACCCAACCGCGGCGCTTCATGAATCTCAAGCCCCACTCCGTGGCCCGTGGAGTGTGTAAATGCATCTCCCAATCCCGCATTGCGCAGCACCGACCGTGCTGCTTCGTCCACATCCCCGCACGATACTCCTGCGCTCACTGCCGCCACCGCTGCTTCCTGAGCCTCAAGCACCGACTGGTAAGCACGGCGCTCTTTGGGCTTCGGCGTTCCGAAGTAAACGGTACGAGTCATATCTGAGCAGTAGCCATCGTGGATTATACCGAAGTCGAGGGTAAGAAAGCCCCGTCTGGGCAGTCGCGCAGTCGTAGCCCTGCCGTGGGGGAGCGACGATCGTATCCCCGAAGCCACGATGGTATCGAACGACATCCCTTGCGCTCCCTGCAGCCGCGCCTGGTGTTCGAGTTCCGCCGCCACTTCATTCTCCATCAATCCCGGCCGCAGGAAGCCGAGCATGTGATCAAAGAGCCGGCAGCCCATCAGCGCCGCGTCCGCCATGATGCGTAGCTCGTCCTCATCTTTTACAAGCCGCAGCGTTTCAACCAGAGGCGCCGCAATGGGCGTCAGGAAATTGCGCCGCAAACGCGCCGGCAAGGCCTGTTTCCATCGCGCAAGCTCTGCCACCGTAGTCCAGGCTGGATCGAAGCCGGCGAACTCAACGCCCACCTGCGCGGCCAGCCACTGTACCGCGGCAGGCGCCGGACCGCCCGATACTATCTCTACCGAGGATGCCTTCACCTCTTCAGCAGCCTGAGCCGTGTAGCGGCCGTCGGTAAACAGCCGCGCGCTTCGGCGCGTTACCACAAGCGCGGCGCTCGACCCCGTAAACCCGCTCAGGTAGCGCAGATCGGGAAGATGCGTCACCAGAAGCCCTGATAGCCCTGAACGAGTCAACCGGCGGCGCACTGCGCCCATGCGACGAAGATGATCCACCGCTCAGTTTTATCACGCGAATGCCCGCTCAAGTGTTGTATCCTTCAGCCGTCCATCGTCTCCGATTCCCGAGTGCTCGTAACATCGCGCCAACGGTATCTGAAGCTCGATTGGACAAAATTTGCATCAAACGCGAAA
The DNA here is from genome assembly GCA_025353435.1 of Acidobacteriota bacterium. Lineage (GTDB taxonomy): Bacteria > Acidobacteriota > Terriglobia > Terriglobales > Acidobacteriaceae > Telmatobacter. The sequence continues at coordinate 19,770 of JANXQR010000312.1, forward strand.
AGGAGGCAACTGAATGGGTCACGGACTTATCGCCTGGATCGTTATCGGAGTGATTGCCGGATGGATCACCGGCAAGCTCATGAAGGGCTCAGGCTTCGGATTCTTGATGGACATGGTAGTGGGCCTGATCGGCGCCGTCATCGGAGGATTCATCGCTGGCAGCCTCGGCCTTGGCGGCGTCGGCCAGCACGGACTGATCGGCAGCATCATTATCGCGGTCATTGGTGCCGTGTTGTTCACGTTTGTCCTTCGTCTGTTCACTGGGAATCGTTAGGCAAATCGCTGGCCGCGAGCCCATTTTGCATGACTTCGAACCGGGCTCGCGGTCTTCTCCCTCCGATTTGCTTCCGGAAGCCATCGTGCCGAGAGCAAATCGTTTCTCGACCGCATATCCGCTACGCCATCGAATCTCCTTCGTAAATCCCCTCCAATTGCTGGTTCCTAGTAAACTGGAGTTGAGGTTTCTATGCCAGAGATTCAGCGCAGAAAGACTCCGACAGTCCGGATTGGGCAGGTCCGGGTGGGCTGGGAAGTTCCGGTGGTGGTGCAGTCGATGACCAACACCGACACCGCCGACGTGCCGGGCACCATCGAGCAGGTAGCGGCACTGGCAAT
>JANXQR010000627.1 GCA_025353435.1 Acidobacteriota bacterium
CATACGGAACAACCACACTTGCCCATTCGCTCTTTTTGAAGCTCTGCTTAGCCAGGTCCCGTTCCGCGTCCGTCGTAAAGAAAACAGCCTGAGCATCATGGAGCACCGCATGCTGGACCGGCCAATAAAACCACTTCTTGAGATGCTTGAGGGGGTACCTCTTATTGAACCAGGGATCAAGCGCACCGTGGACAAAGACCCCGTAAGGCTTGTTGACCTGGCGAGCGGCGGAACGGGTAGCTATCCCAGGAAACGTCCAAATCCCGTTCATCACAATGCCATCAAAACGATAGGCATTACTGTGCAACCAACGCCAGAGTCGTGGCGAAAATGAATATCGCCCTAGATAACGCTGCCCAAGCGCATGGACTTTACAGGAAATGTCAGCCAGAAAAGGCGCCTCCGGCTCGTCAAGACAAACAACTTCGATTCCCGCGCCTACTTCCAGATACGCCTTGACCAACTGACGTACCGCCTCCGGGGGGCCACCTTCAGTAGGGGAAAGACTGCCAATAATGTGAAGAATTTTCAAGTGGCTCCACCGCTTTGCCGGAGCATCGGATAAGACGCAAAATTTTGAACGGCGAGCTTCAATGGTAAAGTCTCCTCGCACTCCTCTAACGCTCTTCGAGACAACGAGAAGTCGGAAGCTATGCGGAGGGTTAGTTAGTTCAGGAACAACCTCGCAAACCACGTTTAAAAGCAAGCAGCCGGAGCATGAGGAGATCGGCTCATTTCAGCTGGAAATCTCGACCTCGCCGTCATGCCAATCCACTTCCCGAGCATTTTCGACAAGGCTTCGCCATCCTCACTTAGATGAGCGTCTTCAAAACCACCAATCCCTGGACAATTCACGGTTTAGCAAGATCGCAGGACTATCGAGTGAATCCACGAGCCACGGTTCAAATTTGATCCGGCTCACATCTCAAACGTGAGAAAGTATCGCCTTTTTAGTGTACCAGCAGCACTCCGATGGTCAACGCCTGCCTGCCTGGCGGGACGTGGCTTTTTCGTGACTGATTTGGCTGCCCTTGCCTACACTTACGCTAAATCGATTATTAAATTGTTTGGGTCCCGCGGGCGATTTGCCTGCCCGCCAAATCCAAGCCTCTTATTTACTACTTTACCAATCCACTTTTTCAATGGCCCAAAGCGTCCTTTTGACCTGTCCGCCGTGCCTTAAACCCCATTTGCGCAAAAAATCCCCCCAAACCGGATATAACCCGCTCAGGGTAATCAACTTGATCGTTTCAATTTGCCCGCTGAAGTGTTTTTCACCACTTCCAGTGCAAAAATAGCCTCTATGGCCGCTCCGCAACTGGAATCCAATGCTGCGGATACTCGGGGCCAATATACTCGGCGCGCGGACGAATGAGCCGGTTATCGTCGAGTTGCTCAATCACGTGTGCCGCCCAGCCCGCGATGCGGCTCACCGCGAAGATGGGCGTATACAGGTCAATATCGATGCCCAGCGTCGCGTAAGTTGACGCCGAGTAGAAGTCGACGTTGGCGTTGAGCTTTTTGTCCTGCTTGATGTAAAGCTCAATGGCGCGCGACATCTCGTACCACTTGGGCTGGCCGGAGTCGCGGCCAAGCTGCTCGCTCATCTTGCGCAGGTGGGTGGCGCGCGGGTCTTCAGTCTTGTAGACGCGATGGCCGAAGCCGGAAATCTTCTGCTTGGACGCCAGCATGCTTTTCACGTACTCAACCGGGTCCACGCCGGCCTTGTCGATAGTGTGCAGCAGGCGCATGACACCCTCGTTAGCCCCGCCGTGCAGAGGGCCCTTGAGAGCGCCGATGGCTCCCGTGATCGCGGAGTGAATGTCAGACAAGGTAGCGGCGATGACGCGCGCGGCAAAAGTGGAGGCGTTCAGCTCGTGGTCGGCGTGGAGAATGAGTGCGACATCGAGGGTGCGGGTGGCGGTCTCAGAAGGCTTGACGCCGTTCAGCATCCACAGGAAGTTGGCCGCGTGGCTGAGCGCGCGATCCGGCGGAACGATGTCCAGGCCCTTACGGATACGGTCATAAATGGCCACAATCATGGCGATCTGCGCGGTCAGGTTGTAGGCTTTACGGACGTTGGCGTCGTGGGTGTTGTCCTTCTCGTCGGCGTCGTAAAAGCTAAGCGCGGAGACGGCAGTGCGCAGCACTTCCATCGGCGTGGCCGACTTGGGGAAGGTGCGCAGCATATCGATAATGCGCATGTCGAGCTCGCGGGCCAGGGCCAGTTGTTGATGGAACTCGCGCAAGCCGAGAAGGTTGGGCAGGTGTCCGTTCCAAAGGAGATAGGTAGTCTCCTCGAAGCTGGAGTGCTGAGCCAGCTCATGGATATCAATGCCGCGATAGGCGAGCACACCAGCCTCGCCATCGATCCAGCAGATTCCGGAGTTTGCCGCAACAATGCCTTCCAGACCCTTCCCCGCCACAGCTGCAGTCGACATGTGCTTTGGATCTCCCTCTTTTTTGGGTAAATAGATGTGATGTTTGCGGCAACATTTTCGGGCAAACCAAGGCCCCGGCGCCGTAAATGGATCAAAGTTCTTTATAACGTAGCAGTTCATTGGTTGTCACGGCTGTGACAAGGCGCAAAGTTCGAAGTGTAGTGCTTGGGGTGCAAAGTTTGGTGAAAGGTTTTTCAGCAGAACTGGGTTTCCTCCTATAATCTGGAGTCTCCCGAATCAAGCGCGTCAGCACGTGCGGAATAAGTGACTTGCAGGGGCATGGGCGAGGGCATTTTGACTGGACCGCCGCGGAGATTCGACGTATTACCGAGTCGAGACATCGCAAACCGAGGCACGGCAGGACGAGACACGGTCTAAAGGGGTGGCTTGAGGCAGCGGCCGCCAAGGAGACGAAAGCAAAGTATGAGCGAATTTGAGAACACTCCCAAGTCCTATTCTGGAGCACTGTTGGCGGCAATCGGCGTCGCATTGTTGTGCGCATTGGGCTCACTTTTCTGGGCCTACTCGCTGAGCGGCAAGGTTTCCACACAGCAAACGGATCTGCAGGAGGCGAAGCAGCGGAATACGGAGCTGGCCGCCGACTTGCGGGAGACCAACGCGAGGCTGAAGGTGACGGCGGACGAACTGGGCAAGAGCCTGGGCCTGACGCAGAAGCAGATGGACGACCGGGCGAGGCAGATTGTTGCGCGGGAAGAGGTCGAGAACCGCAGGTTGGAGACCGCACAGAAGGAGACGGCCCAGCAGGTGAGCGCGGTGGCCACTGACGTTTCCGGCGTGAAGACGGATGTGGGCGGCGTGAAGACGGACCTGGGCAAGACGCAGACCGACCTTGCCGGGGCGATCGGCCAGCTCCAGTCGATGAAAGGGGACTTGGGCGAACACTCCGGCCTCATCGCGAGAAACCACGATGAACTGGAATTGCTCAAGCACAAGGGCGATCGCTCCTATTACGAGTTCACGCTGAGCAAAGGCGACAAGAAGCCGGTGGGTACAGTGAGCCTGGAGTTGAAGAAGACCGACGCCAAGAAGAACAAGTTCACGCTCATTGTTTATGCGGACGACAAGAAGTACGAGAAGAAGGATCGCAACGTGAATGAGCCCCTGCAGTTCTACAGCGGCAAAGACCCAGCGCTGTACGAGATTGTGGTCAACTCAATCAACGCGAAGAACCAGGTTGCGGGATATTTGTCGACGCCGAAGAATGCGCCAGCACCGCCGCCGGTGGGACAGTGAAAGACAGTGGACAGTGAGCAGTGAGCAGTGAACAGTGAACAGAAAGAGGCCCGGCTAAATGCCGGGCCTTTGTTTTTGCCGGCCAGCGATGAGGTGCGCGAAGGGTGCATTCCTGACGCCGACTATCTCGGCATGACGAGCGTCGCTGTACAATTCGGCGATGATCGGAACGAGAATTCTTTTGACCTTAGCGTTGGCTGCTTTCCTGCCCGCGGCTGATCGCAACGCAAGTCAAATACTTGCTCAGACAGCAGCGCACACAGCCGAGACGGCCACCAAGGCGGCGATCGCGCGAGTGCACACGATCGATCCACGGATTCACGCTGTCATTGCGCTCGATCCCACCGCGCTTGACCAGGCCCGGGCTATCGACGGGAAGGGCGGGCCACGCGGTCCTCTCTATGGGTACGCAATTCTGCTCAAGGACAATATTGAAGCGGACGGTCCGCTGCCCACGACGGCCGGCAGCATGGCGCTGCTCGACAGTGTGACCCACCGCGATGCGCCGATGGTGGCGCGGTTGCGTGTCGCCGGCGCTGTGATTCTGGGCAAGACCAACTTGTCGGAATGGGCCAACATTCGGTCGAATGCTTCGATCTCCGGCTGGAGCGCGGTCGGGGGCCAGACGCGGAATCCATTCGCTCTGGATCGCGATCCTTGCGGCTCTTCGTCGGGCAGCGCCGCCGCGGTGGCGGCAGGTGAGGTGGAGGCCGCCATCGGCACCGAGACGGACGGATCGATCACCTGTCCAGCGGCGTTGAACGGTGTGGTTGGGCTCAAGCCCACAGTTGGTTTGGTGAGCCGGAGCCGCATTGTGCCCATCAGTGCGAGTCAGGACACGGCGGGTCCAATCACAACCGATGTGGCGACCGCCGCGCGAGTGCTCAAGGCCATTGCGGGATCAGACCATGATGATCCGGCCACGAAAGACGCCGATTCGCATATTGCGGACTATCTTGCTGCCCTGAAACCGGACGCACTCAAAGGCGCTCGAATTGGCGTACTGCGATTTGCGACTGGCTGGTCGGCGGCGACGGACAAGGTGTTCGAACAGGCGCTGGCAGTTTTGAAGGCGCAGGGCGCAACGCTTGTCGACATTACCGAGTTGAAGGACCGCGACAAGATAGGCGAGGCGGAGGGCCTGGTGCTCAATACCGAGTTCAAGGTTGGCCTCAATGCGTATCTTGCCACCACGCCACCGGCGGTGAAATCGCGTACTCTTGCCGATCTCATCGCGTTCAATCAGGCTCATGCCGATCGTGAGCTTGGACTCTTTGGACAGGAGACATTTATCAAGGCGGAGGCGACTAAAGGGCTGGACGATGCGGATTACAAGAAGGCGCGCGCGTTGTCATTGCGCCTTGCCGGGCCCGACGGTATCGATGCGCTGCTGGCAAAGGATCACCTGGATGCGCTGGTGTGCCCGACCATGCCGCCGGCGTGGAAGATCGATGCCGCGAATGGTGACCAGATCGGCGGAGGAGGAGCGGGCGGGCTCGCAGCAGTTGCCGGCTATCCACATCTCACCGTTCCCATGGGCGCGGTAATGGGGCTTCCTGTGGGGCTGTCGATCATGGGCCCGGCGTGGAGCGAAGCGCGGCTGCTCGGTTTCGGATTCGCATACGAGCAGGCGGCTAAAGCCAGGGTGATGCCGCAGTTTCTGCCGAACATTGAAGGCGAGGCTCCGATTGCGCCGCTCCTGGAGCCGCTGCGGCGGTGAATGCTCTGAGAGATTTCCAGCAGCGTCGTGGCCGTGATAGCGTTAAAAAACTGGAAATGGATTGCGTCCCATTGAAGTTGAGAATTTTCCACTTTCGCTGCATGGGCAAATCTGAAACCACACATAGAGTTGTGGCGATGGGTTGCGTGCTGCTGAGTGCGTGCGTTGGTGCGTGCTTGTGCAGTCCGCAGGTGCGCGCGCAGGAGAGTGGAGCGGGATCATCGGTTGGGATGCCGCCAGTTGTGGTGCAGCCGGGGGCGCCGGGCGAGCCTACCAGGACGCTCCCTGCAAATACACGAGCGACGCTGCCGCCGCTTGCGGCTGCCGATATTTCGTTCATGCAGGGGATGATCATGCATCACTCGCAGGCGGTGGAGATGACCGCGCTGATTGAGTCGCATACGGGGAACAAGCATGTGCGGATGCTGGGGGCAAAGATATCGAGCTCGCAGGGGGACGAGATACGGATGATGCGGCGGTGGCTGGCGGCGCGGGGAAAGGCGACGTCGATGAGTATGCCGGGGATGCCAGATATGGGGCTCGAAGGAAAAACCATGGCGCCGATGCCGGGAATGCTGACGCCGGAGCAGATGACGGCACTGCGCGCGGCCGAGGGCCCGGAGTTCGACCGACTGTTTTTGATGGGGATGATTCAGCACCACGGCGGGGCGCTGGTGATGGTGAAGGATCTATTCGACACGGCGGGCGCGGCGCAGGACGCGGAGATTTTCGACTTCGTGACGGAAGTGGACAACGGGCAAAGAGCCGAGATCAAAATCATGCAGAAGATGTTGGAGGAGACGCATTGAAAGCTGCGATGAAGACAGCATTGAATACAGCCTTGAAGGCGGGGACGACGGTGCCGTTAGCCATGTTGATTGCAATGGTGATGTTGGCAGGCGTGAAGGCGTTACATGCGCAGGAGCAGAAGGCTGAACCTGCACCGTCTGCACAGGCTCCGGCCGCGCAGACGCCGACTGCGCCCGCGAAGAAAGACGACGAGGACGAGATGGACGCGTTTGCGCCGAAGCCCGCTCCGCCGCTGCCTGCAGGGATGACGGGATCGGATCCGAATGATCCGCGCGCAAAGTTGAAGCCGGGCATGTATGACGCGGGCGAGGCGGCCATGGGAATCAAGCATGTGGCGTTTTTGAAGAAGCCGGACGCGTTTCAACTGAATGCCACGTCGCCTGACGATCCCGCGGTGAAGAAGACGCTGGGAATGCTGGGAATGAGCGACACGTCAAAGATGGCAAAGCCGATGCAGATGGTGATTGCGCAGCTGGCGTTTGCGAATTCAGATTTCGCATTCCAGGGGAATCATCTTTTTCAGGGAAATTTTTACGGCTTCAACATTTACGACATTGCAAATCCGGCGAAGACGGCGCTTCTGACCTCGGTTGTATGCGCGGGCGGGCAGGGTGATTTGTCTGTTTACAAGAATCTCCTGTTCATGAGCGTGGAGATGACGAATGGGCGGCTGGATTGCGGTGTGCAGGGATTTCCGCCCGAGCCTCCTCCTGAGCCTGGCCACGAGAAGGAACGGCGTATGCCGGTGGCACAGAAGGACCGCTTCCGAGGAGTGCGGATCTTCGATATCTCGGACATCAAGAATCCCAAACAGGTGGCGGCTGTCCAGACCTGCCGAGGCTCGCATACGCACACGCTGGTGGTCGATCCGAACGACAAGGACAACGTGTACATTTATGTGTCAGGCACCTCATCTGTTCGGCGTGAGGAAGAGTTGGCGGGATGCACCGGTGGCGCGCCTGACAAGAATCCCAACACGGCTCTGTTTCGCATTGAAGTGATCAAGGTGCCGGTGGGGTCGCCGCAGGATGCCAAGGTGGTGTCGAGCCCGCGAGTGTTTATCGATCCGCGAACAGGCGCGTTGAATGGCTTGAACAACGGTGGCAGCCACGACAAGGGCGCGGAGAAGCCGGCGGACACGAATCAGTGCCACGACATCACGGTGTATTCCGCGATTGGGCTGGCGGCGGGCGCGTGCTCGGGCAACGGCATTCTGCTGGACATCAGAGACCCGGTGAATCCAAAGCGCGTGGATGCGGTGAACGATCCTAACTATTCGTATTGGCACTCAGCGTCGTTTTCGAATGATGGCTCGAAGGTGGTGTACACGGATGAATGGGGCGGCGGGCTCGGTGCGCGCTGCAGGGCCAATGATCCCAACAAGTGGGGCGCCGATGCCATTTTCAATTTGAAGGACAACAAGCTGAGTTTGGCGTCGTACTACAAGCTGCCTGCGGCGCAGGGCGATACGGAAAATTGTGTGGCGCATAATGGGTCGTTGATTCCGGTGCCAGGTCGCGATATTGAAGTGCAGGCGTGGTACCAGGGCGGTATTTCAATTATGGATTTCACGGATGCTTCGCATCCGATGGAGATTGCATACTTCGATCGCGGACCGATTGATCCCAAGATGTTGGTACTGGGCGGTGACTGGTCAGCTTACTGGTACAACGGATCGATCTACGGATCGGAGATTGCGCGCGGGCTGGATGTGTTTCAGCTGACGCCGACGAAGTTTTTGACGCAGAACGAAATTGATGCGGCGAAGACGGTGAAGGTGGCGGAGTTGAATGTGCAGAACCAGCAGAAGATTGAGTGGCCGTCGCAGTTGGTGGTGGCCAAGGCGTATCTCGATCAGCTGGCGCGGTCGCAGGCCTTGCCGGCAAAGCAGATTGCGGATTTGCAGAAGGCGATCAAGAGCGCAGAGAAGTCGCATTTGAGCGCCAAGAACGTGGCAAAGCTGCAGACTATGATGTCGGGGCTGGAAGTGGGATCAGCGATGGCTCCGGCCGACGCGACACGGCTGTCGGCGCTTGAGGAGATTTTGAAGCATCCGGTGGCGTGAAAAAAGCAGGGGGCAGGGAATGGCAACCAGAGAAAGGCCCGGCGCTCGGCCGAGCCTTTCTCTGTTTTAGGCATCAACATCCCATCCGAGTGGTTTGTTTTTTCTACTGTTCGGATACAGGCGTGGTGGGGGTGAGCTTCAATTCGGGTTGGTAGCGGAAGCTGACGCTGTAGTCGATGGATTTGCGCGACTGCCAGTCTTGCTTGGTGAGGCGGAATGCCGAGACGAAGTCGCCTTCGAGGCTGTTTCCGGGAGCAATAGTTTCTTCGATGCCGAGTGGCTTTCCGTGCAGGGGCGCAAGGTCTTTGTAGGCGGCAAAGAGGCGCTCATAGTCGGTGGGGGTGGCTGCGTAGCTGGAGTGGATGCCATCGCTGAGGGTGACGTTGGCCATGATCTGACGGAGGAAGAGGGGCTGCTTGCTCTGATTGTGGAGCTTGACGTGGGTAAATAGCAGTACCTGGTCGAACTCCTGCTTGGGCATGGGTGCACCGCTGGCGTCGAGGCCGGAGGTCTCGGTGTGCATGAAGTGGGCAACGGCGTTTGTAACTTCGCCCGCAGAGGCTGGGGGCTTTTGACCGGCGATGACGTAGACGGCGATGGCCGCGGAGACAACCACAATGGCGACGAGGCCGGCCCACAGGATGTGACCGGATCCCTTGGTGAGCTCTTCGCCGTGGGCAGCACTATCAGAAACAGTGGGGTTCTGTTGAAGCAAACTCATAGCGAGATGATGATATCCCTCATGGAGCGAAATGGCCAAGGAATCTGGAGATTCGGATGGAGCACGAAAGGACATGTCGGTGGGGCTGGCAGTCGAGTTGTTGGATCTAAAAAGGTTATCTATCGTTTAGCGTCGGCTTCAAAGCGCAGGGTCAGGACGGTGATGTCGTCTTCCTGACCGAACAGTTCCGCTTCTTTAGCGATACTGACGGCGGATTCGGTGGCGATGGCGGTGGTGCGCTCAAAGCCAAAGAGTTCGCCGGCCGGGTTACGGGCTTCGAGAACGCCGTCGGAGAGCAGGGTGAGCGAATCAGCGGGATCGAGTTGTAGAAATGACTCGGTGTATAAGGCTTCAGCCGCGATGCCGAGGGGAAGGCCGGAATCAATGGGGACTTCGGCTCCGTTTCGGTAGGGTGCGAGGTGGCCCGCATTGGCGATGAAGATTTGGCCTGCCGTGTTGATGCGCGCGCAAAGGCAAGTGACGAACCCGGCCTCCTGAGTTTGCAGGAGCTGTTGATTCAGGCGGGTGAGGAGGGCAGCTGGGGCGAGGCCTTCCGAACTCAGTGTGCGCAGGGCGCCGATGGCGAGTGCGCCGGTCATGGCAGCTTTCAAGCCTTTGCCGCTGACATCGCCGACGACGATGAGGGTGGCGCCGTCAAGCTGCGGGAGGACCTGGTAGAAGTCGCCGCCAACTTCTTGTGCGGGGAGGTAGGCGGCTTCGATGGTGTAGCCGGACACGTGGGGAAGAGCAGCGGGGACGAGGCGCTGCTGAATCTCGCGTGCGGCGTTGAGCTCGGCGGCGGAGCGGGCCTGCTCGCGGCTGACGCGCGTGAAACGGAAGAACATGACAAAGGCGATGGCGAACAGGAACGTCAGGTCTCCCAGATCGCCAATCTGGAACTGCGCGGGGCCCAGCGGGACCGGTTCGAGCAGGACCGCAAACTGAGCCCATCCAAACATGCTGGCGAAGGCGCCGCCCAGATCGAAAAGGAACAATGTGACGGTAGGCAGAAGGCTGGGCAGTATCAGCCAGCCGGCCTCCCGGTTCCCTCTTCTGTACCAAAGGAGGAGCAGCACAGGAAGCAGCAAACCTGCGGGCAGAATCGCAACCGCCTCGATCAAGGCATACATATCGAATGAAAGATGTCCTGTCCAGACCGCAGGAATGAGCAGCCACGGCGCCAGAAGGGCAAGTTCATACACACGCCACAGGCGGCTGGGCCTGACCCGCGCGAAGCTGAATGTGAACTCGATCTGCAGGATAGTGAAAACGAAGATGAGCGGATCGGCGATCCAGTAGTTCGCCGAAGTGGGGAGGATTCCCTCCTGCTGCGGGATCCAAAAGCAGTTGGCGACTCCAGCGCTTACGAAAAGGAGACCGAGAAAGAGATACTCACGCTGCCCGCGCTGACTGAGGAAGAGGGCCAAACCGCCCAGGCCCATCGCAATGAGCAGCAGGTTGATTGCGAGCGATGGTAACAACGCGTACATGCGCTGGCTCTGGAGAGCCTGACGCTCATATTCGATGGCGGTGGGCGTGCCCAGGGTGAGGGAAAGGAACAGCGGTAGGTGATAGGCAGCGTAATTGGCAGGAGTGCGTGTGCGCAGCGCGAGCGCAAAGTCGCCATTGTCGTTGCTCAAATCGAAGACGCGTTCTACCGGCCGTGTCACGGCGAAAGCAGATTGCAGCCTCGGCCCTTCGACGCGGGCGCCGTTCACGAAGAGTTCGTACGTCCCGTCGCCGCCCTCCAGCAGGATTCGGATATTGGGATGATCCGGTCCGACGTTTATGTGTTTGCGAAACCAACGCCAGCCGGTCTGTGCAGGGCCAATGTCCTCGATGTCGACCGCTTTCCAGTCGCCATCGTCGAATGCAGGTTGTGCCCACTTCAGATCGTCGCCGTCGTGCGTCTTCCAGCCCTCGTTGATCTCTGACAATCCCGAGCGCCACTGAGTTATTTCGATGGGGCTGTTTGGCGCGGGGGGTTGGGCGATCGCGGGCGGCGCTGCGAATAGCAACAGAACGGGCAGGGCTTTTCGCAGCGAATCCCGGATCGAGAGCATGGGGGAATCATAGCGGCTCAATGAGAGCCGGCAACACAACGGACTGTGATCGTGCGCACCGCACGCCAGGAAAACATCGGGCTAGACTTCACACTGCTGGGGTGTCGGCAAACTCCGACCTGGATGATTCATGCGAGTGCATTCGCACCAAATTTAGTAGTGGAGAGGCTGAAAAGTTAACCCCGGGGCGAAGAAACGGCGATTGCATAGGGGGGTGGGGGTGGGGTCTGCCCTGTTATCGAGGGGCGACGGCCTCGGCTCGCGGACGCAAAGCGGCCAGAAACTCATCGGGCCCGAGTGTGTTGAGGATGTCTTTGGGTTCAAGCCACGCGCGACGGAGTTGGCGGATGCCGTAGTTCATTTTGCCCAACGTGCGGATATCGTGGGCGTCGGTGTTGATGACCAGTTTGCAACCCAATTCCTTGGCGAGGCGCAGGTCGCGATCGCTGAGGTCTAGGCGCTCGGGGGCGGCGTTGTGCTCCATGGCCACGCCGAGTTCAGCAGCGCGGCGGAAGACGGCGCCAAGATCGATGGCGAACGGTTCGCGGCGCAGGATGAGGCGCCCCGTGGGGTGGCCCAGGATGCGGACGTTGGGGTTCTCGATTGCGCGCAGGACGCGGGCGGTGGTTTCTTCGCGGCTTTGGTCGAAGCGCGAGTGCACGCTGGCGATGACGATGTCCATTTGCGCAAGGACTTCGTCGTCAAGGTCGAGAGCACCGTCGGCGAGGATGTCGACCTCGATGCCGGTAAATATGCGGATGCGGCCTTCCATCTCGCGATTGACTTCGCGGATGCGCTTGAGGTGTTCCAGAGCGCGCTTCTCGTCCAGGCCGTTGGTCATGGCCAGGGCCTTGGAGTGGTCGGTGATGGCGATGAATTGATAGCCGACTACGAGCGCGGCCTCCGCCATCTCGCGGATGGAGTTGTGGCCGTCAGTGGCGTGGGTGTGCATGTGCACGTCGCCCCGAAGGTCGGATTCCTGGATGAGATGGGGAAGGGAATGAGCAGCTGCAGCCTCGATTTCTCCCAGGCTCTCGCGCAGTTCGGGTGGCATCCAATCCATGCCGAGGGCGGAGTAGATCTCTTCCTCGGTGGCGGCAGCTACAACGGACTCGTCATCCAGTCGCGCCAGCGCCCACTCGCTCAGTGTGTAGCCCATTTTTAGAGCGCGTTGACGAAGAGTGACGTTGTGGGCCTTTGAACCGGTGAAGTACTGGAGTGCCGCGCCGTAGCTCTCTGACGGAAGCAGGCGAACGTCGACTTGCATGCCGTCGGCGAGATGGAAGCTGACCTTGTTTTCGCCTTTCACAATGAGATCGTGGATGCCGGGATAGGCGGCGACGTAATCGACGGCTGCGGCAGTGTGCTGGGGAGCGCAAGCGGGACCAGTGAGGAGCAGGTCGAGGTCTCCAGCCGTTTCGCGGCCGCGGCGGAGAGAGCCGGCCGGGGTAACGCGTTCGACTCCAGGAAAAGCAAGGAGGTAAGTTTCAAGGCGGTTCGCGGCCTCCTGTGCCTGGTCGATGCGGAAGCGGCCGGCGCTGCGGCGGTAGTCGTCGATGCCTTTCTTGATTTTTTCCAGCTGCTTTTGGCCCATGCGCGGGAGATCGGACAGCGTACCGGATTCGATGGCGGCAGCGAGCTGGTCAATGCTCGTGATCTTTGCAGCCGACCAGAAGAGTGCAATGGTCTTAGGGCCCAGGCCGGGGAGCTTCATTAGCTCGAGAATGCTGGAGCCATATTTGGCGAGGAGTTCGTCGCGGACCGGCATGGTGCCGCTGGAAGCGATGGCCTGGAGATTGGCAGCCATGCCTTTGCCGATGCCTGGAATTTCGAGCAGGCGGGCTGTGTCTTGAGAGGCCGCGACAAGGTCGACTGTGGTTTGTTCCGCGGCTTCAGCGGCGCGCCGGTAGCTGCGAATGCGAAAGCTGTCGCTGCCGTCGATCTCCATTAGATCGGCCGTCTGGTCCAGCAGACGGGCCATGATGAGGTTGTCCATGCGTGGAGGCTCCGAGATCAGTATAGGGAAGGACCGAGGCGGACGCGCCGGGGGTCGTATAAAGGTTTTCGGGGATGGGGATACTTACGATTGCTTGTGGCGTAGTGTAATTAAAGGACGGTTTCGGGAGCGATGTGTAGGAGTTGATACCGGTTACTAGATATAAAACTTTCGTTCCTTGGATTTGCCCGAAAACTCGGCTAGAGTAGTCCTCACGGTGGCAGGGCCAGAATTCTGATGAATGAAGAATTTAAATCGGGGCTGACGGTGGTGCCGGGAGGCGCTGGATCAGACAAAGCTTCGGAAGTTCGCTGCGCGGTTCGGTTTCCGCTGGCACTTCCAGTTGTAGTGTCGGCCGGGACCGATGAACACACCGCGCTTACAAAGAACGTATCGGCCAGCGGAGTCTTATTCGAGATGAGCAGCCCGTTGCGGGTGGGAGAAGGGATCCATTTTTCTCTCCGCATGCCGGGAGGAGTACTGGGTACGCCACATGACGTGCTGGTAGACTGCCATGGGCGTGTGGTACGCTGCTCAATGAGCCAATCTCAGTCTCATGTTGCCGCCACGATTGACGAGTATCAATTTGTAGAGCAGTAACGTTTTAGTGCTGGGCGCTCCTTAAGCAGGCTATGGATACATTGGACGAATCCCCAGGTGCAGAGTCGATT
>JANXQR010000638.1 GCA_025353435.1 Acidobacteriota bacterium
ACAGCCAAGCTGGTTTCGGCCGGTGGTGGTCGTGTCCTGATTACATGGAAATCCGGAGCGGAAGATGCCGAAAGGGTGGCCCAGGAAATCCGTTCGGCAGGCGGTGCATGCGAGACGTTCCCCTATGACGCGCACAAGCCGGCCCATGAACAGCTTGCTTTGTTGGTCGAGGCGCCAACTCATGCTTATTACTTCGCAACGCCTGGAATCTTCCGACCCCAATCGGAAATGTTTCATGCGGAGCGTCTGAACGATTTTCTGTCTGTCTATGTGAATGGATTTTGGGATATAACGCGCGCGCTCCGCGCCCGCCAGCCTCGACTGTCGATGTATTATCCATCTTCGGTTGCAGTCATGGAACGGCCGCGCGGAATGACCGAATACACGATGGCCAAGGCTGCCGGCGAGGTGCTGTGCTCCGAGATAAATGAGTCACTGGCGCCGACGCACGTCTTCGTGAGCCGCCTGCCAAGACTGCCAACCGATCAAACAGCTTCTATTACGGCAGTGGAGACTGCTGATCCCGTTGAAACGATGTTACGCGTCGTTCGCGAAGTGCAATCGTGGCCACGCTAGTTGCCGCTCCATATCCAGGTTTTGTCTGACGCCGGTTATAAACGCCGGAGTGGTCGGGGTGACCTTAACGGATGACCCGGTCTCTCCGGACCTCATATTGCTTCTCCGACGGTCACGAGTCAAGATATCGGAGGAATTGGTCTCTGAACATATGGCGGACGAAGTTATCCGCACAGGGCGGACTTAGGGAATCGGAAGGCAGATGGGCGTGCTGGTCCCCTTGTAATATCATTTTGTAATATCATTCAAAGACTGTTTCGCAATGAATGATCAGAATACGGGGTGGCTTCATGATTTGGACCAGACAGCAGGTGGGACGTGCTTTCAGAAGGGTCTGAGGAGAAGTTAGATGAAGAAAATTCTAGTTACAGGGTCCTCCGGTCTGATTGGGTCGGAAGCTTGCCTATATTTTGCCAATGAGGGCTGGCAGATCCATGGAATCGACAATAATCAACGCGCTGTGTTCTTTGGCCCCAAGGGTGACACCCGATGGAATCAGCACCGGCTCGAGAATAAGATCCAGGGTTTTGTCCATCATGAGTTGGACATCCGTGACCGCCAGGGTGTGCTCGATCTGCTAAAGGAAATCAAGCCAGACGCGATCGTGCATACAGCTGCTCAGCCGAGCCATGACCTTGCTGCTTCGATACCTTTTTGCCGACTTTGATACAAACGCTGTGGCACTTTGAACATGCTTGAGGCTGCGCGCCAGGCCGTGCCGGAATCGCCGTTCGTTTCATTGTCAGCCAATAAGGTGTATGGCGATGCGCCGAACGAATTGGCGCTCAAAGAGCTCGAAACGCGCTGGGAGTATGCCTACGAAGCCTATTTGACCGGAATTCCAGAGACTTTCCGGATCGACCAGTCGAGGTGTTGAGTTGCATGGCTTTCTGAGCTATCTAATCAAATGCAATTTGGAAGAGACGAAATACAACGTCTTCGGCTATAAGGGTAAACAGGTACGTGACAACATCCATTCCCTGGATGTGGCCAAGTTCATTGCCGCCTTCGTGGCTCACCCGCGCTTCGGCGAGGTATACAACATCGGGGGTGGGCGCGCCAACAGTTGTTCAATCCTTGAAGCATTAGCAAAGATTGAAAACATTTCAGGCAAAAGGATGATCCATGAGTATGTGGACCAGAATCGCTCTGGGGACCACATCTGCTACATCAGCGATCTGCGCAAGATGAAGGCGCACTACCCAAGTTGGGATATCAGAAAATCGTTGGACGATATCTTCAGAGAAGTCTATGCTTCCTGGACCCGCCGCGTGGAGATCTAGGAACTAGTTGAAATGGATACCAATCTATTTCTCCTTGACCTTGACGACAAAATAGATGAATGACTCTCCGTTCGCGATCAGGAGTTGATGAGCGACGCCGGCGGGAATGTGAACGAAATCTCCCTGGTTCAGTAGCATGGACGTCCCATTCTTTACCGAGGTTCCGCGAATTTCCCCAGGGCTCGCGGTCCGGCTATCCTGAAGATCGTCACCGGACAGGAGGGTGGCCTTTCCCCGAAGAACAAAGAACAGGTCGGAATATTCCTGATGAATCTCCGCACCCCCGTCTTTGTCACGCAGGGAGATCATTGTGAAGTGGTTGGGATACTCCTTCAGCTTTGCGCTGGCGGCTCCCACAGGGACATGTGTGTTCGCGGTGAGCGCCTGGGCCTTTTCGATAAGCTCGGCCTGAGTCAGGTGATCGACAGTGGGCGCTTGTGCGCCGGCCACTCGCAGCACCAACACGGCAGTCGCAAAGAACATCAATTTCATTCGCATGAGTCACCCCAACTTCCGATCGGCAATTTCGACCTTGAGTCCCTATACTGCGCTTTTCTGATGGTTCATGGCCCCAGCCTCGGCCGTCGACGGCCAGTCCGTGACCATGCGCACAATCGTCTGCGTTTGATGCCAGGAGTATCACCGCGCCATTAGGACAGCATCCCAAATATAAACGACCATTGCCCAGTTTACGGCTTGTGTTCCTAATTTACATTTGCACAAAATTTGCCGGATACCCCCACGAATGGCGCGAATAGCCGTAAACTGGAGCGGCTCATGTTTAAACCAAAGCTCTCACGCGTTCTGCTAACCGTTCTCCTGGCAAGTTCCGTCACATTAGCGCAAAATCCTCCATCTGCGGCGGATTTGGAGCGCCAGGCAGCCGGCGACCAACCCGATGATCCCGGACCCCTTGCCAGGAACCTGTCAACAAAGCTGAAGCGAACGGCAATTGTGAAAGCGATGAAGACTGTAGCTGACTGGCAACTCAAAGAATCTGAGTTACGCTACAACATTCAATGGACATTCGCGGCGCTTTACGATGGCCTTGTCGCGGCCTCCAGAGCGACGGGTGACAATCGGTACCAGAACCGCGTCATTGAAGTGGCAAAAGAGAATCATTGGAGCCTGGGGCCGCGCTTCGCGCATGCCGACGATGAAGCAGTTGGGCTAACCTATTTAACGCTCTATTCCGAGCAACCTGACTCGGAGCGACTTACGCCTACTCGCGACGGGATGGACAAACTCCTGGCGCGCTCAGACGATCCCCAGACCAATCTCTGGTGGTGGTGCGACTCTCTTTACATGGCGCCGCCCGTTCTCGCGCAACTTTCCGCTGCCACGGGCGACCCTAAATACCTTGCTTTTATGGATCATGAATGGTGGCTCACCTCCGCAGCCCTCTATGATCCCGCCGAGCATCTGTTCTATCGTGACAATCGCTTTCTGCCCATGCGCGAGGCCAATGGAAAGAAGGTCTTCTGGTCCCGCGGCAATGGGTGGGTTCTGGCCGGCCTGGCAATGGTGCTTGAGAGGATGCCGTCGCAATATCCTGACCGGGAGAAATTCGCTGCCCAGTACCGTGAAATGGCCGAGCGCGTTGCTGGTCTGCAGCAGGCTGATGGACTATGGCATGCGAGCCTTCTCGATCCCGGTGCGTACCAAACTTCCGAGATATCCGGCTCCGCCTTTTTTACCTACGCCATGGCATGGGGAATAAATCATGGCGTGCTTGACCGAAAGAAGTATCGTCCGGTTGTAACCAAGGCGTGGGCGGGCATCCTGAAGCACATATACAAAGATGGCAGGTTGGGATCCATTCAGCCCATTGGGGGTGAGCCTGGTAAGTTCAAGCCGTCCTCAAGTTACGTCTACGGAGTTGGTGCGTTTCTGCTCGCAGGATCAGAACTAACTCATCTCTCCGGGAAATGAACTAAACCGATAAGTCATTGAGACGAATCTTTGGTCAAGCGATTAACGCATCGACTCGATTGAGACCATATCCATGTCCGCATAGTCCTGATTCTCTCCACCCATTCCCCAACAGAACTTGTATGCCTGGGTTCCAACGCCCGCATGAATTGACCAGCCAGGAGAAACTACGCATTCTCGGTTACCGATAACAATATGCCGCGTCTCATCGGCAGGTCCCATCAAGTGGAATACACGGGCCGCATTCGCGACGTCAAAGTAGAAGTACACTTCTGAACGGCGCATGTGCGTGTGTGCCGGCATGGTATTCCACGCGCTCCCCTCGTGCAGGTGTGTTACGCCCATCACTAACTGGCAGCTCTTCGCTCCACCTGAATAAATGTATTTGTAGATGGTTCGACGGTTGCAGCGTTGTGAGTCTCCTAACTCAGTTGGATTAGCGTCGATCTTCTTAACCAAGGTTACTGGATAAGTGCCGTGGGCAGGATAACTCAGGAGATACAAGATAGCAGGGGATTCCTTCGCGATCGATTCGAATCGGATATCGGTATTTCCCCGTCCGACGTAAATCACGTCCAGATTGTCGAGCTGATAAGAAGAGATTCCCACGTGAACGATGCATGGCCCTCCAACATTCAGGACACCGAGTTCGCGACGTTCCGTAAAAAATGTGGCGCGGAGTTCTGGGTATGTCGGAAGAGCGATCGGGGCGTCTGTCGGAACGGCCATCCCGATGATGGCACGGTCTAGATCCACATAGGCCATCTGAATCGTGCCAGGATGGTAAAGACCATCGACTAGAAATGTGTCGCGAAGTTCCATGCTTGTCATTCGCGGGAAATGCACGGGATCAGCCATCAGAATCGTCTTCATCATCACTACTTTCAGGCCTCTGGCCAGGTCCTTCACGGTTGCAGCAGCCACCGAATCCACTCATTGCCAGCCGCATAGTTATCATATCGATTGTGAGTCTGCGGGGTATGTCTCCGATC
>JANXQR010000649.1 GCA_025353435.1 Acidobacteriota bacterium
TCGATTACTTCCGTGCGGACCACGGCCTCTGCGGACCTGCAAATTCGTCTATCAACACTCTATATTCAGGGCCGATGCTGGCCGGCGAACCTCTTGATTACCCATCTCCAGAAAATTGCTTGCAAAAGTTACCACGGTAACGTTATCTTTACGGCTGGAGGATCCCCCGTATGCATATTTACAAGGCATTTTTAGCCGCCGGATTCGCCGTTGGGGTAGTCGCGGTCGGTGCGATCTTCGCCAAGGATCGGCGGAAACCGGTGGCGGTTGACCCCAACCACCCCAACCTGGGCGCAACGCAGGACTTGGTCGACCTGGCTTTCGGCAAGATTGTGGACGCACAGCATGCCAATGAATGGGACTGGGATGGGCACGCTGCGCGGGCAAAACAGCTGCTGCAAAAGGCTAATGGCGAATTGAAGCAGGCAGCAGAAACGGCCAGCCGAATACGGAGACAGATCAGGTTGCTCTCTCAAGAGGCGGAGGCGCCCAAGACCACTTGGGTGGAGCATATCAACGGGCCCGGAGCCGTTATGCGCCTGGGTTAGGACGAGGGCCTGGTATCGTGGGCTGCGCTTGATTGAACTCGGATTTCTTCCCTACTCGCAGTACACCTTTACTTTGGTGGTGTTCCCGTCTTTGCCGTCAACGTCGACGGTGAGGTCTTCGAGGTGATCGATGAGCTCCTCGAGGTTTTCGGGCTTTATCTGCGAGAGAGTAATGGGCACGCCTTTCCTGCTCAAGGCTTCGTCGAACTGTCCGTGAGCCTGAGCTGGAATGAGGCTGGCGAGGCGCACGCCGGCGCGCAGCAACTGCATGGGCACGCGGACATTGACTGTGGTTTGGCCCTTCATGCCGGTCATGCCCTCGTCGGCCTCGACCAGAACACGCAGGTACTTGGCGCGGGTTTTGACGGTGGCTCCGCTGGTGGTGGTGCCAGTGAACTCCGGCCCTCCAATGGACGTGGGACCCGGATCGAGGGCGGCCAGTAGGCGCTCGGCTTCGTCGGCTGTGACCTTTCCGGCGGCGAGCATTTCCAGAATCTGACGGCGATTTTCGTTCATACGCTTCCTCCCATTTTCTTGAATCCGATTGATGCTGCGGTGTGCAGTGCTTTTGTTCCCTGGTCGACGACGGTATGGAGCGCAGTGCCCAGGCCGTTGAAGTGGAAGTGTGGGTGAGCCTGCATGACGCAGGCAGCGGCGCACACGATTGCGATCCAAATCCACTCGCGCGCATCTTGCCAGATCGTGTCTTGCCAGATCCCGTCTTGCCAGATAAGGATCAGGCGTTCAGCCTCGGCCGCGGTGATGCGGCCCATGGCAACGAGCGATAAGATGGCGCGGCGTTCGTTGATCATGCTGTTCTCCCGAATGAGGGGTTGTTCCTGGTGGTTGGTAATGCCGGGTCGGCTGTTGCCGCCGTCAGTTGATCTTCACGCGAATGTTTTTGCCTTCGGCTCGGACGTGGAGGTCGGTGCCGGGAAGGCTGCAGGAGAGTGCCCAGAAGGCGGCAATAGCTCGCCAGGGATTGATTCTGAGAGCGAAACAGACGGCCAACACGACGAGAAGGATGAATGGCGACAGCAGGATGAGCGGGATCCACAGTAGAAAGAGTGGAAGCCAGAGGTGGAGGCTCTGCCAATGTTGATACTCGATGTTGACGACGGCGATGTTGGGTGTCATGGCGACTCCGATCTGTTTGGAACGTTCCGCTGGTCCGGTTAAGATTTCCTGCTAGTTACTTCATTTCGCTTGTTACTTCATTTCCTGGAGTGCGCGGATGGCCTGGTCGGCGGTGATTTCGCCGCTGTTGAGGCGTTCGAGAACCTCGGTGCGAGAGGGCAATGGGTCGGTTTCGATGAAGTCGAGTTGGCCGGCGATGCGGTTCAGCCGGGCCTTGATGGTTGGGTAGCTGACGCCGAAGACCTGCTCCATCTCCTTGAT
>JANXQR010000687.1 GCA_025353435.1 Acidobacteriota bacterium
GTAAGCGGTTGGGGCGTCGGGAAGACGTCGAGTTTGGGAAGCGCGGCCGGGGTGACGGTCGCGAGATGCGGTGCACGCGACTTCGGCGTCCGCACGACTGCAACGTGTGTTGGTTCGCTTGCGATGTTGACCGGCGGAGCGATCGCTCGCTGCGGCTGGGTTGGCACCGTGTTCCGCGCCTGCGTTCCGGGACGGCTTTCGTAGTAGTGAACGGACAGCACCAGCAACAGGCTGCCCGCTGCAGCGAGACCGACGGTCCACGGCACCCAGCGACGAAGCGGAAATGCTGTGTACTTAGGCTTCGCCGGCGCCGCGAGCTGCTCTACACCAAGCGCGTTCAGCACGCGTTCCTCCAGGCCGGAAGACGGTTCGGCATAGGTGGCCAGGGCCGAGTCAAGCAGCCGGTCGATATTGTCTCTATCAGACATAGCGCGTCTCCTGCCTGTTGCTATTGATCGCTTCCAGTTTCTGACGAAGGATCTGGCGCGCACGCTGCTGGCGGGTGCGCACCGTGCCCTCGGGCGTGTTGAGAATGGCGGCGATCTCGCGCGAGTTGAGTTCTTCAAAGGCTCCGAGGACGAGGGGCACGCGCAACTCCTCTGGCAGTGCGTCGATAAGGCTGTGCACAAGAGCATGTTGATGGGTGGCAAGCAACGCTTGCTCCGGGCCAGGCTGAAGAAAAGGCGCGTCTTCGGGCGGATCGGATTCGCTGAGGGACCCGGCAGGCGGAGCAGAACGCCGGCGATCGATGGCAACCCGCCACGCCACGCGAGCGAGATAGGCTCGTTCGTTGTCCGCGTCCCGCCATCCGCTATTGCGATAGAGCTTCAAGAAAGTCTCCTGCACCGCATCTTCTGCATCGTGAGAGTTGAGCAGCACGGCGTACGCCACGCGGAAAACAAAGCGCGACTGGCGCTCGACAAGCGCGGTGAACTCCGCATCTTCGTCGTTGATCAAGACGTGCTCGCTCCCCGAAATGCTGCCACTCTGAATCTACGCGGAGCGAATGCGGTGCGCATTCAGATTTGGCCTGTACACACGCTAAGACGGAGGGGAGAGGCGGAGTGTTCGACTATTTTCGAAGTTCGCGCGGGGGAGCGCCGGGACGAACGGAAATGAGAAGGCCCGCTCCCCTGGCGAGGAACGGGCCTACTCTTACTAAGGATGAAGGTATGTATGAGGCGGGATGAGGAGTCGTTGCGAGGCGTGGGAGATGCCTAGCGCTGGACGACTACGGTGAGGTGCAGGTCAACGGGAACGGGTTGCTCGTCGAGGGTTGCGGGACGGAAACGGAATCCGCGCGCGGCTTCAAGCACCTGTGCGTCTACCTTTGCGTTGATTGAACGGACTACGTGTACATTTTCCGCCAAGCCCTTCTCATTGACGCGGAGAGCGAGGACGACGGCGGGCCTGTCGAGGACCACGCCGCTCATGGCGTCGGCCGAGACGGCGAAGTCTCCGGCGTTGATGACCGTGGGAGCAACAACGCCTGTGCTGACGCGAATGGTTGGAGCAGAAACGTCGGCGTCAGCAGCAAAGGCTGTAACGGCGGCCGGAGCGAGCAGGGTGGAAAGAAGGATGACTTTCAAAGAATTGCGCATGATTTTTTCTCCTAAATCCTAAAGAGGTTCAAAGCAAAGGAAGATTGCAGAGCCATCCGGGCGCAAGCATCGTGCGTGTGCCGGCGACACGGGTGACCGGGGAATTTTGAATACATCTAACCTTATGCAGTTTCGGAATGGAACGAAGCCGCCGGGAGACGCGATATTTTCGACGAGTTTGGGTGAACGGTCAGCGCGCGATAAGCGCAGGACTCAATTAGCGCTGGACTTGAACGGTGAGGTTCACTTCAATCGGGACGGTCTGGTTGTTGAGGACGGCAGGTGTCCAACGGAAGTGACGGACCGCTTCAACCACCTTTGCATCAATGGGCTGAGTAAGCGGTTGAACGACCTCGATACCCTGGGGAGTGCCGGTCTTGTCGAGATTGAACTTGAGTACGACGCGAGCGTGCGAGGAATAGGCTGCGGGAAGCTCATCGGGGGAGATGCTGATTTTGCTGGAGTAGACGAGTTGGGGTGCGGTAACACCGGTGGAGACGGGGCGGGTAGAGGTTGAGACAGCGTCGTCGACAGGCTTGGCCGCGGTGGCGAATGCGGGAAGCGAAAGGGATGAAAGCAGTGCTGCAGCAAGAATACGGCGCATTGAGTACCTCCTTAAGTTCGATAGTTACCATCACCACTATAAGAATAATCGTTGACGATTGTCAACGAAATATTTTAGATAGTTGCATTTTCAATCACTTAAAAAATGAAAATACTGTTTCGTAAAGAATTGTTAAGAATTTCATGGTTTTCAAGGATTCATAATCAAATCGAGCAGTCCGCTCCGGAAAGAATACGAAGGATGCACCAGACGCAAAACGGCCCGTTTCTCGTGTGAGAAGCGGGCCGTTGTTTTTTCAATTTGCAGCAGGGTCGATTGCGGTGCAGCTGAAGCTGCGCTTTCGAAGCATCTACGCTTTGGCTGCTGATCTGGGAGCGCTCACCACAGCCAA
>JANXQR010000321.1 GCA_025353435.1 Acidobacteriota bacterium
GGCGTCGTCGCAGGCGAAGCCGACCAGATTGGCGTAGTTGGGCATGCCCTTGCCGTTGTCGCCCTGTGTCCAGACGACTTGCAGGAGGGCGTGGCCGATGCGGCGGGGAATTTTGGCGTGCTCCATGCGGTGGTAGTGCGGATCCTGGTGTGTGATGGAGGGGATGAGGAAGGTGCCGAAGAATTCGCCGGTCATGTCTTCAGTAACGCTGACGCCAACGTAGCGTGCGTAGCCGTGCATGCCTGGGCCGTACGGCGAGTGGCTGTCAATGCCAACGGAGATGGCGGCTTCACCGCCGATGGTGATGAGGTTGAATGGGTCGGCGATGTTGCGAACGGCGAGCCAGGCTTTGTCGCGTGGAGTGAGGGGCTTGTCGTGAGGGCCGTCGGCGAAGCGGTCATACCAGTTGATGTGATTTGTCGGGCAGGGAGCGGGTTGAACGCCGGCTGAGGTTCCGCTGAGGTTCAGGGGTGCGGGAGCCGTGGGCGTGGAAATAGGGCTTGGTGTGGCGGAGTCAGGCGGCGGGCATAGATTTGGAGTGGTGGTGGACGAGGGAATCTGCGAATTGGAAGGATTGGGCTGAGGGGAGTCGGGAAGGACGGCTTCGGCGAGTTGCGGGCCCGCCTGCTGGGCACGGAGAGCTGCGGCAGAGATGAGAAGCGAAATGGGAACCAGGAACGCGACGGCGAGAGCCGAGCGTCGCGGCTTGCGGAGACTCCGGCAGTCTGGGGACCGATGGTTGATTTGCCCTCCTGGAATCTGGCTGACGCACCTGATTTGAAATTACCGCGGGACTGAGAATAATAGGTCAAGACGCTGCTACCGCGGGTTTGCATTTCGTCCCGTGGGCAGCAGGCGAGTGTATCTGCTCATGTTTAGGACGGCGGAAGCTGGCTGATGGTTACTCAGGCGCGCGAGCTCTTGGGAAGAATTTGATAGGCGCGAATCGTTATTAACCGATGGGGCACTTAACACCGGGCGTACCGTTGACGGGCGGGAGTGCGGGCTCGGAGACTGGAGTGGGGCACTTTCGCTATTTAAAGGAGGGTACTGGTCATGAGCACAACTCCTCCACCGGGGCCACCACCTGGCCCGCCGCCGGGTCAGACGCAAGGTTCGCAATGGGGTCCGCCGCCGGGTGGATTCGGATGGCGGATCGAAGAAGCAATGGAACTGATTCAGATGGAACTGCGCCACGCGGTTGCCTACGTGAATGTCGCGGTTGTGCCGCAGGTGCGGCGCGAGTCGATCTCCGCAATGCGAAGCGTGGCCGAGACCCTTCACAATCTGGCAGACCGGTTCGAGAAGACTCCCAATCCACCCGGAGCGCCTGGTGAAGCGCCGAAGGGGCCGAAGCTCTGAGCGCGGGAATTCAAGCGGGGGTTGGGATGTTCCGCATTGGCGCGGGGTTGTCGGCGGTATTGCTGTTGGCTGGATTATCCGGCTGCGGGCACCATAAGCAGACTTCGAAGATGCCGCAGCTGGCGCCGCCGATCGAGACGGAGCAGGCCGAAACCAATGCGAGCAAGGGTGAACTGGCGAAGGCCACGGTGAAGCCTGCACTTCCGCAGACGGGACGAATTCCTGTGACGCCGGTTCCTCCGGGCGGAGTGACTGAAGAAGACATTCGCTATGTGAATACCCACCCTCCGATCCAGACCGAGGTAGGATTGGCGACGTGGTACAGCGCTCCTTACAAGGGCCGCAAGGCTGCCAATGGTGAGGTGTTCGACGACACTGCGCTGACGGCGGCGCATCGAACGCTGCCCATGGGATCGCTGATTGTGGTGACGAATCTGAAGACGGGTGAGTGGTCAGCAATGCGCATTACTGACCGGGGGCCGTTTGTGGATGGGCGCATTGTGGATCTGACGGTTGCCTCGGCCAAGGCGACGGGGGTTTACCGGGCAGGTGTTGTAAGGGTGCGCGTCGACGTGTACCAAACACCCAAGCCGATCGAATCTGGCGGACGATGGTGCGTGCAGATTGGGGCCTTCCACGACGAGGATCTGGCTCTGAAGTTGAAGGCGCAGCTGCAGGTGCGCTATCCGCAAGCGAGCGTGATCGAATTTCCGGGGACTGACAGCTACTGGGTGCGGATCAGGCCGCAGGGCGATAATCGCGAGCTGGCGGAGACCATCGCGAGCCGGTTAAGGCCAGCTGAGGGCGAAGCATTTCTGACGCGACTGGATTGATGGCTGGGAGCGCTCGCTCCCCATGGGCCGCCGGCGCGACGTTCTACTTCCACATAAAAGCGAAGCCGACAAGAGAGCCCAACACGGCAACTGCCCCCGATAAC
>JANXQR010000325.1 GCA_025353435.1 Acidobacteriota bacterium
CGTTTCGCGCCTGCCTTCGGACGGCAAGCTTTGTAGGCGGATCGCCGGTGGAAGGATTTGAAAAGGATTTTGCCAAGTTCTGTCAGACCGAGCACGCGGTGGCACTGAATAGCGGCACCGACGCATTGCGGTTTGCACTGATGGCATGCGGCGTGGGCGCAGGCGATGTGGTGCTGACTGTACCGAATACGTTTATCGCAACGACGGAGGCAATCTCGCAGGCGGGCGCGCTACCGGAGTTTGTTGATATCGACGAGAACACCTTCAACATGTCAGTGGAGGCGCTGGAGATCTACTTGCGCGTTCAATGCACGCGGGATGCGGCGGGGAAGTTGATCAGCCTGCGCAGTCGGCGACAAGTGACTGCCGTGGTGCCCGTGCATCTTTACGGACAAATGGCCGACATGGACGGGATTCTTAGACTGGCGGAGGCATATGGCCTGACGGTCGTGGAAGACGCTTGCCAGGCACATGGGGCGGAGTATTTTTCCAGCCGGAATAACCGATGGATGCGCGCGGGCTCGATGGGACGTGCGGCGGCGTTCAGCTTTAATCCCGGAAAGAATCTGGGTGCGTTAGGTGAAGCGGGAGCGGCGACGACGAACGATGCGGCGATTGCGAGCCGGATGAAACTGCTTCGCGATCACGGCCAGGCGAAGAAGTACTATCACGACATTGAAGGCTACAACGGCCGTCTGGATACGATTCAGGCGTCGTTTCTGCACGCCAAGCTGCCGCATTTGGAAGGCTGGAACGCACGGCGCCGCGAGCTTTCGGGGAACTACAATCGCCTATTCGCAAACGAGACTGCAATACTCACGCCAACCGAGCCATCGTGGTCGCGTTCGGTGTACCACCTTTACGTGGTGCGCGTGGCCGATCGCGACGGCATGATGGAGCATTTGAGGAAGGCGGGAATCGGAACGGGAATTCACTATCCGATTCCGCTGCACATGCAAAAGGCGTATGCCTGCATGGAGTACGGAATGGAAGCGTTTCCGATCACGGAACGCGCGGCAATGGAGATACTTTCGCTGCCCATGTTCCCGCAGCTTACTGCCGAGCAGCAATCGCGAGTTGTCGAAGGAGTGAAGACGTTCTGTCGTGGTTCGGCAACCAGCCAACCGGGAGTTTTGGAAGCTCCCATGACGGCGAAGGTGCGCTGATGCAAGCCCGATTGATCGTTGAAGACCGGACGATGAACGAAGCGATTCCTCACGGAGTTGCGACGCTTCCGGCCTATGCTCTCGTGACCCCGGCACGGAATGAGGCGCGGCTGATCGAGGCGACAATCCGCGCGGTAGCAGCGCAGACGGTCCGCCCGCTGCGGTGGATCATCGTGAGCGACGGCTCAACCGATGGAACCGACGAACTTATTAGCCTCTATACTGCGGTCCACGAA
The DNA here is from genome assembly GCA_025353435.1 of Acidobacteriota bacterium. Taxonomy (GTDB): domain Bacteria; phylum Acidobacteriota; class Terriglobia; order Terriglobales; family Acidobacteriaceae; genus Telmatobacter. The sequence goes on from JANXQR010000325.1 coordinate 1,403, forward strand.
TGGATCGAACTGGTGCGGATGCCTCCTCGCGCCGAACGTCACTTTGGCGGCAAGGTCTTGGCGATTCGCGCGGGGCTGGAGCGCCTGCAGGATGTGCCCTACGAGGTGATCGCATGCCTCGACGCGGATATTACTTTCGAGAGCGACTACTTCGAATACCTGTTGGGAAAACTGGCGTGCAATCCGGAACTTGGGATCGTGGGAACGCCTTACAAGGACACCACGAGCGAGATTTACGACTACCGCTTCGTGAGCTCGGAGCATGTCTCGGGCGCCTGCCAGGTATTCCGGCGCAGCTGCTATGAGGAGATCGGCGGATACGTCCCGTCGAAAGGAGGCGCGATCGACACCATTGCGGCGCTGACCGCGCGAATGAAGGGCTGGAGAACGCGCACATTCACGGATAAGATTTGCCTGCACCATCGCTTGATTGGTACCGCGGCGGGCGGGGCAATTGAGGCTCGATTCACCCTGGGAAAACGCGACTACGCGATTGGCAATCACCCGCTGTGGGAGATTTTGCGCGGCATTTACCAGATGACAAAGAGGCCGCGAATCGTGCGCGGAATTGCCCTGATTGCCGGCTACGTTTGGGCTGCGATCCAGAGGGCGGAGAGGCCAGTTTCACCGGAGTTGAGAGCGTTTCGCCGCAAAGAACAAATGAGTCACCTGGCAAAGCTGATCATCGGAAGCGTAAGGCACCGGGCCAGCCGGGAACGCTCAGTGCAGGTTCCGGCCAACTTGCAACGCTAAGTGTCGGGACGATCTTGAGGATCTGAGCAAGCATGCTATTGAACGCTGACGAGTTGCGAGAAAAACACGACTGGCCTGGTGTAACGAGTGCCTTCGCGAGCGACTCTTCTGTGTCTGAAAACGTGCAACAAGACGCGATCGTGATTGTGAATGCCGATGACTGGGGCTGGAATGCGGAGGCCACCAATCGCATCCTTGACTGCATCCGACATAACGCGGTGTCTTCCGCCAGCGCCATGGTGTTCATGGAGGGGTCGGCATACGGTGCCGCTGTGGCCCTCGAAAACAACGTCGATGCGGGACTTCACTTAAACTTCACCACCCCGTTCACCGGGCGGGTGGTGCCCCCGAGCCTGGTTGAACACCAGCGTGAGACTGCGCGGTTCCTGCTTTCTCACCGATACGCGCCGATTATGTTTAACGCGGGGCTGGCCAATTCATTCGACTATGTTGTTCGACGCCAATTGGAGGAATACGAAAGGACCTACGGAGCCGCGCCTCATAGGATCGACGGACACCATCACATGCACCTCTGCACCAACGTTTTGCTGCAGGGGTTGCTTCCCAAGGGAGTGATTGCGCGGAGAAACTTTTCATTTGCGCGTGGAGAGAGGCGGCGTGCAAATCGCTGGTTCCGTCGCATCCAAGACATCTTTCTGGCAAGGCTGCATCCGACCGCGGATTACTTTTTCGATCTGCTTCCCACGAAGATCGAGCGAATCACAGGCATTCGTGCTCTGGCGCGCCGGCACAACGTGGAGATTGAGACTCACCCCGCGCGGGCGGATGAGTACAAGTTTCATCTCAACGGAGGGCTCGAGAAGTTTGCGCCGGGTCTATTCGTTGCGCGCGGATACCTATTGCGCGGCTCGACCAGCGCGGCTGATCGCCCAGTACGGTCCGTGCCCCGTTCGCAAGTCGAGGTCAAATCTCAAACGGTGTCTGAGAAGGAGACTCTTCCTCATATCTGCGTGTGCATCTGCACTTATAAAAGGCCGGAACCTTTGCAGCGGCTGCTCAAGGATATCGACAAGCAGGACACCGGAGGGTTGTTCACCTTCTCTATTGTGGTGGCCGACAATGATCCGGAGGGGTCGGCAAAATCCACAGTTGCCGCGGTGGCCTCCTCCATTCGAGTGCCGGTGAAGTACTACGCAGAGCCCAGGCGCGGCATTGCGCGGGCTCGAAACACTGTGGTTGCGAACGCCGAAGGGGACTATCTCGCACTGATCGATGACGACGAATTCCCGATTTGCGATTGGCTGAAGATTCTGCTGACCACGTGCAAACGCTACAACGTTGATGGCGTTCTGGGGCCGGTGAAGCGACATTTCGACGAGGAGCCTCCGCGATGGTTGAAGAAGAGCAGTCTCTACGATCGAGGTGTGAACGCAACCGGGATGCAGGTGGAGTGGAGAGATTCTCGTACCGGAAATGTGCTGTTGAAACGCGATGTGGTGCTCAACGATCCGATGCCGTTCCGGCCCGAGTTTCGAGCCGGGGAAGACCAGGACTTCTTTCGAAGGAAGATCGCGGAGGGGCGCCAGTTTGTGTGGTCTTCAGAGGCCGCCGTTTACGAAGTGATTCCACCGTCGCGATGGACGAGGCTCTATTACATTCGCAAGGCGCTGTTGCAGGGTTCAAATGCAGCGCTGCAACCTGACTGCGGTCCGATGAAGATTGCGAAATCAATGTTGGCGGTTCCGCTTTACACTTTGTTGCTTCCTCTAGCGTTTTTGGCCGGTCAGAGCTATTTCATGACCTTGCTGGTCAAACTTTGCGATCATTCCGGCAAACTGTTGCAAACAATGAAGATAAATCCAATCCGCGAAGAGTATGTAAGCGAGTAACCAAAAAAGAGAACATAGAGCGAATATAGTGCAGGAGCAAAAAAAGATGCGTGTTTGCGGTAAAGAGATCAAGGTATCAGGGGGACTGGTCCGTATTGCGCGCCTCGATGCCGACATGTACCACTTTTTGACCGAACCCCAGGTGATGATTGAGGCTCTGCGGGCCAACCCAACGCGCGTCGATCTGTTCACCTTCACACAGACGATTGTTGATACGAAGCCAAATCATTCCTATCCGATGGAATGGGAGAACCTGGCCGTCCTTCCGGTGTCGACGTTTGAAGAGTGGTGGGATAAGCAGATCGGCTTCAAGGCTAGAAACAAGGCTAAACAAGCAGAGAAAAAGGGTGTTGTTCTTCGCGAAGTTCCGTTCGGCGAAGACCTGGTGCGCGGAATCTGGGAGATCTATAACGAGACTCCCGTGCGTCAAGGCCGGCCCTATCCGCACTTTGGGAAAAGCATGGAGGCGGTGTATCGGGAGTCGGCAACCTATCTCGAATACAGCGCATTTATCGGCGCCTACATGGGTGAAGAGCTGATCGGGTTTATCAGGATGGTGGCGGACGAGGCTGGTGTGCAGGCCGGACTGATGAACATCGTATCGAAGATGTGCCATCGCGATAAGGCGCCAACTAATGCGCTGGTTGCGCACGCCGTTCGCGCGGCTGCGAACCGTGGCATCCGCAACCTGGTCTACTCGCACTTCGCTTATGGCAAACGGGACCGTGACAACCTGACTGAGTTCAAGGAACGAAACGGATTCATGCGCGTGGACCTGCCGCGATACTACGTGCCACTTACGATTTGGGGACGGGTGGCTTTGAAGCTGGGCCTCCATCACCGTTTCGTGGATCGGTTACCCGAGGATATGGGAGAAAAGCTGCGGGACCTTCGCAGTAAGTGGTACAACCGGTCGAATCAATCAGCAAAAGCGAGTACCTAAAGCTCCTGCACCTAGAAGGCCCGTACTTAGAAAACGTGAAACCATGCCAGGAATCGTAGGAATCATCACGAAGATGCCGCAGTCGCGGGCCGTGGCCGAGTTGTGGCGGATGCTGGAATCGATGCGTCACGAGCCGTTCTACGTGAGTGGCACATGGTTTGACAAGGACCTTGGGCTGTACGTCGGATGGATGGAGCGGGAGGAAGTTTTCGACAGGGAAATGCCCCAACCCAACGAAACCGGCGATAAGGCGCTATTGTTTTCTGGCGACGAGTTTGCGAAGCCGGGGACCATCCAGGAGTTGAGGGATGGCGGCCACACGGTGAAGCCGGGCGCGAATTCCCATCTGATTCACAGAGCGGAAGACGAACCAGACTTTCCAGCCTCGGTGAACGGACAGTTCCAGGGCGTGCTGGCAGACCGCGTACAGGGGACGGTAAAGCTGTTCAACGATCGCTATGGGATGCGCCGGCTCTATTACCACGAAGCTGAGGAGGGGTTCTACTTCGCGGCTGAAGCAAAGGCACTGCTGGCGGTCAAGCCGGAACTGCGGGAGATTGATCAGCAGGGGCTGGGCGAACTCGTCGGCTGCGGCTGCACCTTGGAAAATCGCACGCTGTTCAAGGGAGTCTTTCTTTTGCCCTGTGCTTCAGCCTGGATGTTCCGGCGAGGCAAACTGGAGAGCAAAGGCCTCTATTTCAACGTCCAGGAATGGGAAGATCAGCCCATCATGGACGAGGAGTCTTATTACGCCGAGGTGCGGGAAACGTTTGGCAATAATCTGCCAGATTTCTTCTCCAACCCGGACAGGGTTGGGCTTTCGTTAACCGGCGGGCTGGATACGAGGCTGATCCTGGCGTGGCAGAAGCCCGAGCCGGAGAGTTTGCCGTGTTACACATTCGGAG
>JANXQR010000810.1 GCA_025353435.1 Acidobacteriota bacterium
TGCCGGCGATCATGCCGCCCGGACTGGTCGTATCCCCTTCAAACACGGGGTTGCCGTCGGCAAAAACCCGAATCCCATATCCCGGTCTGCGAACGGTCCAAAACAGGTGGTTGCTGTCGGCGGAGAACGTCAGATTGGCATACGATCCGACGCCGCCCAGGTGGAACGCTTTGCCGTCCATGCACACGTATTGATCGGAGCCTGCCGCAGGGTTGCCGGATCGGCAGAAAAAGGCGACGTGCTTGCTGTCGGGACTCCATGTATAGGTGTGGTTCTGAATGTTGTCGATGGGGCCGTCGTTGGTGGCGCCCCACCCCGGCAGAATGGCTCCATCCACAAAGATGCTGATCCCGCTGCTGTCGCGCCACGCACCGGCCAGGCGCATTCCATCCGGGCTGAAGCTCAGCTGGCTATTCGCATTTCCAGTGCGCGGATCTTTGCCGGGAAATTGAATCAGCTTCTGGTCAAGCGTCACCTGCCCCGCAAAGACCGTTGCAACGTGGTTGCCGACGGGGGCAAGCAACACCTGCGTGAACCCCGCCAAAGCATCCGACTCCTGGTCGTTCACGATCAGGAACGCTTTGCCGCCCATGGATGCTGTGTAAACCATCTTCGTTGAATCGGGAGTAAAGGCAACGGTGGTTTTCAGCTGACCCTGCGCGCCAACGCCCTGGTACGCCTGCCCCTTCTTGCCGTCGCTGAAGACAAAGGCCTGGCCGGCGGCGTTGTGGTAAACCGAGGCGTAGTGCTTGCCATCGGGACTGAAAACCACGTTCGTAATGGTGCTCGGCAACTCGCTGCCGGGAACAGGCTTGCCACCAACTACGAGAACGTTCGAGGGTGGTCCGGTGGCATTGGTCCTGGCGACCGCCGTCACCACCATATTGCCAACAGGCGGAACAAAGATCTGGAGGCTATCCGCACGCAGGAAGGGCTTTCCATCGAGGAGCGCATCCCACACACCACCGGAGCGTGACCCAGGTCCCGGCGGGACAAAGCGCACTGAGTAAAGATGCTGGCTGTCCCCGCTCCATTGCATCTTGCCGCCGTCGTAAGGCGCTTGCTTGTTGTCTATGTAGAGGTGCTGCAAAGTAGAGCGTGGATCGGGAGCGCCCCAGATGTAGGCGAAGTGGTTCCCATCCGGGCTGAAGGCATAGCCACGATAATCTGTGGACGCGCCCAGCGGGCCGGCCTTTCCGTCCCACACAAAACGGTGATAGTTCACAGGGTCGCTGCCTCGCTCCACTGTCGTGAAGTAGAGATGCTGGCTGTTGGAGCTAAAGCCGAGATTGCAATAACTGTCGGCGCTGCCTATTAAGCCCGCTCCTGGTCCGCGCATGAACTCTGCCCCGTCGCGAAATACGACCCACTGGTCGCCCTGCAATCCGCAGTAGGCCAGTGGTTGCTGTCGGGACTGAAGGCAATACCGCCCATGCCGTCCTCCCCGAAGAACTCGTCGAGTTTGGGTCCGGGCACGCCGTCATAGTAAACCACCTTGCGGCTGCCGCTGAGCTGCAAGGTGGCTACGTGAATCCCGTGAGGGCTGACTTTAAACAGGTTGCCCTGCTGAAGGGGCGCCATCAACACAGGCTCGATTTTCGTTCCAGGCGGGGGAGTAAAGGGGCCGGTGCTGTTGACGCCAGAGCCGGCAGCTGGCCGGGGCGCGCTCCTGGCTTGGCCGGCTGCTGGGCCGAACCGGCGGGCCGCCCGGGCTGGCCTGGCTGCGCGGCGGGCTGAGTGGCGGGCTGGGTTCCTGGCTTGAGCTGCTGTTTGGCTTTCTTGGCCTGCTCTTTAAGCTGATCCCAGGCGCTCTGGGCGCCGGCTCCGTGGGGGATGAGAGCGAGTAGGCTGGCGAGGACAACTCCGATTGCGGGTCCTCGCATGCATAGAAAAGAACGGGAAAGTTGACGCAGAGTCAGAGTCATGAAAATCTCCTCAGCCAGGCATTGCTGCGGAGCGGCCGGCAAGCGAGCAGGCTGGGGAACCGGCTTCGACCATGACTGGACGTCTCAAATCTGAAGAAGACAATGCCGATGCGGATTAATTGAGAATCGTGTGATTGCGCGTGCAAGAACAGCGGTATCGACTTGGGTTTCCTGACTGCACACGACGCAACCGATGTGTTGCGAAGATCGAAGCGCAGCCGGTAAGCTCAAATCGGTGGTTAAGAATCACCGATTTCGTTCGGGCGTGTCAAGGGCGTTTGTCAAATAATGACGCTGATTATGAGAACCAATGACATCGATTTGACTTGACATTGCCGGTGGCTGGAAGGAATCTGCTAGCGAGCATATAGATACTGAGGACACCTCCAATGAAGACACTGCGGATTGTTCCGGCTACATTAGTCGGATTGGCCATTTTCCTAGGAACTGCAGTTGTTACCTCACATTCCCAGGCGGCTGCCAAGCGGCGGCCGCGTGTTGCGGTGATGGATTTCGACTACGCGACCGTGCAGACGGTTTCGGCGGCGGTGTTTGGCACCAATGTGGACATCGGCAAAGGCATTGTGGACCTGCTGGTGACGGGGTTGGTAAAGGACGGATCGTACTCGGTAATTGAACGGAAAGCGCTGGACAAGCTGCTGACTGAGCAGAATTTTTCGAATTCGAATCGGGCTGATCCTGAAAGTGCGGCGAAGATTGGGAAACTGCTGGGCGTGGACGCCATCATTGTGGGCAGCATTACGCAGTTTGGGAACGAGACGAAGCATGTAGGCCTGGGCGGCGAGGGCGTGACCTTTCACGGCATGGGCCTGGGCAATATTGGACGCGACAAATCAAAGGCCAACGTGGCGATTACGGCGCGCATTATCGACGTGGATACGGGCGAGATTCTGGGCGTAGCGGACGGAAAAGCGCAGTCGGCCCGGTCGAGCACCAGCCTGTTGGGCGGGGGCGGCAACTGGCACGGTTTTGGAAGCGGTAACGCGGATTTTGGCTCCAGCGACTTCCAGCAGACGATTATTGGGGAAGCGACCAAGAATGCGGTGAATCAACTCTCCGCGAATCTTGTTGCCGATGTGCCCAAGATCGGAGTCCGGACGATCACCGTGGAAGGCCTGGTGGCGGCTGTGGAAGGCGGCCAGATCATCCTGAACGTGGGCGCAAAGGCCGGGATCAAGGTGGGCGACCAGTTCAACGTGGTGAGGGTGACGAAAGAGATCAAGGATCCGGCGACGCAGCAGGTGATTCGACGCCTCACCACTACGGTGGGCGTGGTGAAGGCGACGGACGTGGATGATGCGTCGGCGGTGTGCGAAGTGGTTTCCGGGACGGGGTTCAAGACCGGGGATTCGGTGAAGACGGTTACGCAGTAGTGCTAACTGCAGAATCTCGAATAGTCATGACGTTTAGGTGAGTGAGCTGACCTCCCCCGGTCCCCAGAAGCGAGGGACCCTTCGACAAGCTCAGGACAGGACCGGGGACACCCTCGTTGTGAGTCGAAGAGGACTGAGGAGCGGGGCCACCCGTTGCGTGGTGGGCAATTCGGACCTATGACGTGTCTTCGGCCCCGTCCAGGCAGGCCGGCATTGGGGAAGAGTAGGCGGTGACTCGGGCAGAATGGGCGAAGACTGATAGTGCCCGCGAGACTGGAGCCACACTGATTTAGTGATCAGAAATGGGACCGCCGTTCTCATCCAAAAGCTTTTTCCTTAGAGCAGGGTAATCAATTCCGTTATCATCCAGGAGCTTTTTTTCATACTCATCCAGAAGCTTTCTCTTTAAAGCAGGGTCATCAACGACATAGAAATACGGCATACGATTTCCATGTTCGTCAATTTGGGCTTTATACCCTGTAATTTCTGGATGAGTACGTCACGCCGATCACGAATCTCTTGTTCCGCCTTGCGCCGAATCGCGTCAGATTTCGCGTGATAGGCCTTGAGGATCTCCTGAGCATCAGTCGACAGTTTTTCATTGGCGGATTGTTCGACTTCAACTGGCTCGACGGGTGGTTG
>JANXQR010000819.1 GCA_025353435.1 Acidobacteriota bacterium
ATGGCTGGCAAATCCACAACTGTAAAGGATGTCCAGAGACAAAACGTAAACCATGTCCTGGAACTTGACACCTTCAGGCCTCTGAAATGCGACCTGACGGGGTGGCCGCCTTTAGGCCCGGATCTGCGCCTTCCCGCTCAATGCAACTGGAGTACTAAGGATCTACGGTTGCTTTTGGCTGACGTTCACCGGCAATGCGTCCCAAATATGTTGCCTCCGCAATGCGCACTATTCAACCGCAAACTTGCATGCGCATGCTTTGAATGAGGTATCAGCGCTCGGAAGCCTGCCGAATTGCTTCCTCAAGATCGGGCTTTGAAACTTCACCTTCCCAGTAGTTCTTGACCTTACCGTCCAAGCCAATCAGGACAAGGGCTGGAATACCGTGCACCTTGTACAGGTCAGAGACGACGAAGTCCGCATCGGAAAGCGTGGGCAGTACTCGTTGATGCTGAAGAAGCCATTTCTTGTCCCTGTCCGGCTGGTCGAAGGAAATTCCCCATACGATGAGGTCGGCCTTGTGTCCATCGCCCACGCCTTCAATCATTGGCATTTCGCGGATGCAGGGGCCGCAGGAGATCGACCAGAAATCGAGTAAGATCACCTTTCCGCGCATGGAGGCGTATGCAACGCTATTGCCGCTCAGGTCTGTCAGCTTGAAATCGGGAGCGGGGTGGCCAATCCACTCCTTCCGGATTGTCACGGCCGGCAGATCCTTCATATCGAGAAGCCATTGCGGGGCCGGACGGTTGAACTGAGCCGTGTCGAAGGTGATCGTCCAGGGTGCTGGAGGATCGGTATCGTGGCGTCCTGTCGGGTAGAGGATGACTTTCTTGAGAACAATATGCTTGTCGGAGCAGATGGAATAACTTACCGGGGCGGGCTTCGGAGCGTCTTCCCGCGCCTTGTATTGGACCTGGAGCACTCGGCACGCGGACTGCGCACCATTCAAGGGCAGCGTTTCCGTCGCAGTCTCAGTGACTGACTCGACATTCTCCGCGATTTGGTCCCAGAATCCCGCTACGGCAAATGGGATCCCGATGGATGGCCTCTCATCCGAACCGCCAAGCACATTCACGAATTGCAGCTGGCCACCAACGCGACCGGCGGGATGGGCGGCAGGCCGGGGACGGTCGAAAGGCGTAGGAGCGGCAGCAGCGATGACATCGAAGCTGACTCGCCAGGAGGAGCCAAGAGGTTGCACGGAACCATTGCCTTTGATCTCGTATCCGTCGGGACTCTTGTAAGCGTCTTGGGCCACTCTAAGGAGTTCCTGTGGTGTCTGCGCATAGGCGCACGAGGCGATTGCGAGAAGCAAAACTGCCGGCTTGAACATGCATCCTCCATCACGGATTCCTGTGTTGGTTTGGAAGAACACAAGAAAGACGCATTAGGAAAGTGAAGAGCTTGAGACACCCGAAGTATATTGCAAGGTTTGACCCCTCAGACTAGATAACCGCCATTGCGGAAACAACTTCGGATTTCGCTGATACTTCGTCCTTTCGGAGTAAGTGCGTATCGGCCACAACTCGACAATCACCCAGATTCAAACCGGTGCTTACGTTGCCTCGGTTTGTGGCAGAGGCCGACGTCTGTAAACACAGAAGTAGTAAATCAGAGCCCCCAGATTGGGCGTCGAGATGACTAGAATCAGCCACAGCACTTTGGATGTAACCGACCTTTCGTTGGCGACCGCACAATCCAAAATCATTCCAAGCCAAAGAATGATTCCGCCGACGGTCAGAAACAGGATGAGCGCGGCAAGCGGAGGCCAGATGAGGCCGGGCCATCTATCGAGCGCACTCATTGGGTCATAGCCGCTGGTAGCTGAGAAAACGCTAAGGGTAGTTTCGGCTGCGAGGGTCGAAAGGGTGCCGACAGCCACAAAGCGATAAAAGGATTTGATCGTCATTTCTCTATCCTCATCCAGCGCGGATTTTATAGGAAGTCCGATTGAAAATGACGTGCTGAGCGAGGCTATTGTCGAATTACCGCCCACTTGGAAACAATGCAAGTGGATCGTAGCGCACCTACGGGGCGCGGTGGGGAATCGGGGCGCTTCCCCGGGTTTTCACCCGGGGCTATTCTCGGATCGTCCCTCCGGAACTTATGGACTCATGAGTCCTGCCGCGGGTGAATGACCGCCATTGCGAAAACAACAGATTGCCCAAACGCAAAACGGCCGCGCCCTTCGGCGCGGCCATTCTCAAAACCTGTTGCCAAAATCTACGCGACGACTTCAATCCCCATCGAACGCGCCGTGCCCTTGATGCTCTTGATCGCCGACTCAACTGAAGACGCGTTCAAGTCGGGCATCTTCTGCGTGGCGATTTCGCGCACCTGCTTCTCAGTCACCTTACCCACTTTGTCCTTGTTCGGCGTACCGGCGCCCTTGGTGATGCCGGCAGCCTTCTTCAACAGAATGGCCGCGGGGGGCGTCTTGGTGACGAAGGTGAAGCTGCGGTCGGCATAGACGGTGATGACCACGGGAATGATGAGCCCGGCCATCTCCTTGTTCTGCGTGCGAGCGTTGAACTGCTTGCAGAACTCCATGATGTTGACCTGGGCCTGGCCCAGGGCGGGGCCTACCGGTGGTGCCGGGGTCCCCTTGCCGGCTTCAATCTGCAGCTTGACGTAGGTGGATACTTTCTTCGGAGTTGCCATTTGTGTTTCCTTCGAAAACCAGCTTCGAGCTTCTAGCCATCAGCTCTCTGCTGGTTCTTGTCCTTGCGTATTTTGGTGTTGCGCTCAAGCGTTGGCTCGCAACCGGCGGCGGCTAGGTTCCTCGACCGGTTAGAAGCTGAAAGCTACTTGCCCAAAGCGGCAACTACTCAATCTTTTCCACTTTGCCAAACTCCAGTTCGACCGGGGTGGAGCGTCCGAAGATGGTCACCATGACCTTGAGCGTCTCGCGATCTTCGTTGATTTCATCCACCACGCCGTTGAAGTTGGCGAACGGGCCGTCCGTAATGCGGACTTGCTCACCCTTCTCATACTTGACCTTCATCCGCGGCTTGTCTTTGGCGGTCTCGGAGCGGAAGAGGATGGAACTCACTTCTTCCTCGCTCAGCGCCACAGGCTTGTCGCCCGTGCCCAGAAAGCCCGTCACCTTGGGCGTGTCCTTCAGGACGTGCCAAAGGTTGTTGTCCAGTTCCATCTCCACCAGCACGTAGCCGGGAAGAAACACGCGGTCCACGGTGCGCTTCTTGCCGTTGACAATCTCCGTTACCGGCTCGGTGGGAATCATCACCCGGCCTACGCGATCTTTCAGCCCAAACGCCTGGATCCGGCTCTCAATGGACTCGCGCACCTTGCGCTCAAACCCCGAGTACGCGTGCAGGATGTACCACTTGAAGTTGGGGTGTTCGGGGGCCGCTACGGCGGCGGCTTCCGGGGCCGCTTCAGCCTGCGGTTGTTCGGTGGTGGTGCCGGCGGGTTGTTTCAGCTCTTCTTCTGCCATCATGCTCTCAATTCGCGCCCAGACGGTGCAGGATCTGCTCCACGCCCCGGCTGAAGACTGCGTCCACCACAAAAAAGAACAGCCCAAAGATGAACACGGCGATCAGCACAACGGTGGTTGTCGATTCCACTTCCTTGCGCGATGGCGTGACCACCTTGCGCATTTCCGCGCGCACTTCGCCTAAAAAGTGGGTGAGGTTCCCCCAGGTGCCCGTCACACGACCGGAGAAATTCGACACGGCATTGGGTTCCTGCTTTTTGAGGGGAGCCGGGCGTTGTTCGTCCGTCATAAGTGTTGTCTTCGTGGCCATACTTTACTAGTCCTTTGCACCCGGCGTCGTGCCTGGCACATCCTCAAGAATCCTGGCAGGGGCGGAGGGATTCGAACCCCCAAGTTCGGTTTTGGAGACCGACAGTTTAACCGTTGAGCTTACGCCCCTAAAACAGTTGTCAGTGATCAGTGGTCAGTGATCAGTTCTGCGGTAGCCTGGTCCAGGCTTTCGCCTCCCCCGCAACGTCCGCAATCTGATCACTGACCACTGGCAACTGATCACTGTCGTCTTTACTTCGTTTCCTTGTGCGCCTGGTGTTTGCGGCAGCGGTTACAGAACTTCTTGAACTCGAGACGCCCGGTGGTCGTCTTTTTGTTCTTTGTCGTCGAGTAGTTCCGCTCCTTGCACTCAGTGCACTGCAATGTCACAATTTCCCGCATCTTCTTATCCTAACTGAAATTCCAGTGGTCAGTTTTCAGTGGTCAGTGCTCAGAGGCCGAAAAACGGCTAACTCGTTCTTTTTCCGAACACTGACAACTGATCACTGACCACTGTCAACTCGTCTACTTGACAATTTCCGAGATCGTACCGGCGCCTACCGTGCGTCCGCCTTCGCGGATAGCAAAGCGCAAGCCCTTCTCCATGGCCACCGGCGTGTGCAACTCAATCTGCAGCTGCACATTGTCGC
>JANXQR010000843.1 GCA_025353435.1 Acidobacteriota bacterium
TGGGGCCCAATCCGATCAAGCGCGGGCACGCCATCTGCCTGGGCACCCAAGAAGCCCTGGTCAGCAGCACCTGGGACGTCTACAACACTGGTTCGCAACTGGTGGCCCGCCTGAGCTTTGGCAGCGAGACCTCGCAGTGCCTTGATTCATCCTGGATCTCGATCTGAAAGATCATGGCCAAGCAACTCCGTCATGAAGCTGCATGGATCGACGGACGGAATTCCCGCACCCTGGTGAAGCATGGTGATTTCCGAATGATTCTCACGGTGATGAGAACAGGCGCGCGTCTGCACAGGCATCATGCGCGTGGAACGGTTCTCATCCAAGTCTTAAGCGAGCATATCCTGGCTCGTGTGGTGGGCGAGATCATCGAGGCGCCGATTAGTCGCTAATCTATGTCACTGCGCGCCACGGTAAGCAGAAAGGTGCTTTCCTCCACCGCTTCCACGTCGTTTCCATGGGAGCTCTCTCCTCATCTCAATTAATAGATCAAGCGTGGTGCGACCGACGCACCAGTTCTATGGAACAGGCAGACCTCCTAGTGGCGCGGATGTTCTATTTCTGTCGAAGTGCGGCTCCAGAGGATAGGGTGTTCCAGCTACCGTCCTCCGGGAGAGCTTTCGACTCGGCGAGTCCTTTAAGGAGAAGATGAAAGTACACGAAACCACTGTACGGATTCCATGGCCGGACCGCGCGTCGCACGGATTCGTAATCCATAGGCCCATCGCGCCCAAGCCACTGCGCCAGTCGGTTGCGGGCGCCCACATCATCTCCGGGGAAAACATCTATTCTCCCGAGACCCCGGAGCAGGGCATACTCTGCGGTCCATCGGCCGATGCCGCGCAGGCTCATCAACAGCCCAAGCACCCGATCATCGTTGAGCTTATTCAACTCTTCTCGTTCCAACTGCCCCGCTTCGGCCGCTTGCGCGAGTTCCAGCAGAGAACGAGCTTTAGCAAGGCTGAACCCAAGTCTACGCAGAGAATCCGGACTTAGGCGGAGAATGTCCGCTGGTAGAGGGAACCCATGATGCACGGCACCCTCATATGGAACAGCGGGACCACACTGCTCCGCAAGACGGTTCAGTAACACGATGCCTACCGTCAGTGACAATTGCTGGCATGCAATCGCGTTCACCAGCGCTTCGAAGACTGAGGGAAAGCTCGGAGGCTTCAGCCCGCGGAACCGCTGCGCTAACGGGGCTAGACGCTTGTCGCGCGTGGCAAGTCTATAGAACGCTGTGAGATCGGTCCTGAGGCCGAACATTTGTCTGAGAAGCCTCGACACATGTCGCTTGGTATGTTCAGAGATGCGGTTGCCGCTCAGCGTTACCTTTAGACGAGGCTGCTCAGATGTTCCAAGTTGCGTGACGGCTGTTTCGAGAGGCTCATCGTCCATCACCAGGACACGCCGCCAACTCGTCCCATCCCATCGATCCACCGTATTATGCGGTCGCCGGCGCAATGCCCAAGCAGTCAGATCAAGACGAAACGGCGGAACCACACGCAACTCGAAACTCAACGACTTCATTGGCGCTCGACTCCAATGAGAAAGGCAGCGGTCGCTGCCCTCCCCAGCTTATGCTCTGACTGGACGAACCTCCGCTATTGGAAGTAGGTTAGTGCCCGTAGTATGTGGAATTGATCGCGGCGAAGTGTTTCCACTTGTCTGGTAAATCGTCGGCGGCAAATATGGCGGAAACAGGACATGCTGGGACGCAGGCTCCGCAATCGATGCACTCAACGGGATCAATGTACAACTGCGGCTCGGTTCCGAACTGTGGCTCATTCTTTCTCGGGTGAATGCAATCTACCGGGCAGGCGTCTACGCAAGCGGTATCTTTGGTCCCAATGCAGGGTTCAGCAATGACGAATGCCATAATTGGACCTCCCAATTCAAGAATAGGACCGGCACAAATGCGACGCAGTGACAAAAGTCGTTGGCGTCCAAGAGCACGATGAAGAGGGGGCAGGCCGGCGGACCTGCGATACAACGTGGCGCCTGGTATCAAAACCATGTGACTGCTTTGCGAAGCGCTGATTAAAGCGCCGGTACTTGGCGGTGGCGGTGAGTGAAATCGGCTCTTGAAATGTTATAGGCCATCCCGCGTTGTGCCAGATCTCGTAGGTGCAATGCAATATCAAGCTGCGTTTCATGCATTTAAGCGCGTCTCGGCGCTGCGGCCTGAATACGCTGACGCCTATACCAACATAGCCATTTGTTGAGATTGCGTGGGAGCGCTACAACGACGCCAGCCTAACCTCGCCAAAGCACTTGCCCTGCAACCTGCCCCTAAGATCGGGAAAGCTTCTGGGGTTGGAGAAGATTTACCGCGATCAAGATAACGGGCACCAGAAAGATCAATGAGCCGACAACCCACATGATGACGGCGCCGGCAATCTGATCGGTCATGGGAGATATCTGGAACGGGTTTGGTTGCCTCAGGTAGTAGCTGTAGATAGGGCGGTCGCAGAATGCGAGAAATGCAGAGAGCGCGGTGTTGACGATATCAGCAGAGGCCAGATAGAGCAGCATTATCCACCCAGCATGATGCACACGCGATGGCCACGGTTGGATAATTGGCCACCAGAAAAGGATCGCCGAGCCAAGAAAGCAAATGTGTTCGAAGTCGTGCCAGCGTTCGTGCTCGAGCGCGAAGTCGTAGGCAGCAGGGATGTGCCATCCGAGGAAAATGAGGTTCATTGCGAGCCAGGCAACCAGAGGCGTTGTGAGGAAATGTCCCGTCCTACGAAGGAACTTTGAGCGGATGAAAGGAGCGACGAGGTGTACGGCAACTCCGTGGGGAAGACCGCGGAGGATTGGAACGATTGGGAATCCGAGGAGCAGAAGTGGAGGGACGAAGGATATCAGGAGCAGATGCTCCACCATATGAGCGCTGAGAAGTACGTCAGCGAAACCATCGAGCGGCGAGGCGATGGAGAGCCAAATGGTCCCGAGACCAAGAAGGAAGGCGGCTAGCCGCCATGTTGGGAAGAGGTAGGAGCGCGTTTTGCGAATGGCGAACCAACCACAGGTGTAGACGATAGCGGCGATGAGGGTCGCTGCTGTGAGAAGGAGTGGAGGTGACCATTGCTCAAAGACTGCCCGATACTCAGGAGGCATGGCGATAAGGTGGGTGCAAGATTAGTGTCCGCTCGGCATGCTTGATGGTAGCTTACCTGACAGAGCCATGTGGCGCGATGCGTCGATC
>JANXQR010000853.1 GCA_025353435.1 Acidobacteriota bacterium
GTCGCCCAGCGATTTCAACGTCCTGCGGGTGCCCCTTCAGATAATCGCGGAGCTGCCCTGCCGATGACGGGTTGGCGGAGTTCCAAATGAGGGCCTGGCGGAGAGCCTGGCGCGCGTTGGGATCAGTGGGATGCTCTTGCAGGATCTTGATGCCCTCAGCGCGGGTGCCCGCAGCATAAGTGAGCATGGTGCCGAGTTCAACCTGGTAGCGCGAGTCGCCGGGATTGCGCGCAGCCAGTGCGCGCATGGCAGTGATGGCTTGTTCCTTGCCGTTGGCTGTGCCGTACATGGTTTGGAAGTAGGCCATGGCAATGTCGCCGTCCGGCGGGCGATCGCCGTAGATCTCACGATAGATGCGCATGGCATCTTCGTTTTTCCCCTGGCGGGCGAGTTCACCGGCCTGGCGCAGCCGATCGCTCTGCAGGCGGGTGCTGGTGAGCGCCTGAATCTTCGAAATATTGGGGTCGTTGGGATTGATGGCGCGCAGCTTTTCAAGGGCTGCGTCTGATTCCTTCAAGGAGCCGCTGAGCCTGTAATCCTTTGCGAGGCCGGAAAGTGCGTCAATGTTTTTAGGATTGGAGAGCAGAATCTGCTGCCAGATCTGGATGGCCATGTCGGGGCGTCCGCGCGACTCGAGTGCGTGCGCGTTGGCCACCAAAACTTGCACAGTGTGGTCAGGGTTGGCGGGAGCGTTCGGCTTCTGCGCGTAGCCCGGCAGAGACAGCATCGCTGAACACGCTGCGAGAACCCCGATCGCTCTCAGTGCCCTTGGTAGCACCATCATTCCTTAGACCACTCCACGCTCAATTCACCGTGCGCACCAAATCGAAATCTGGCATTCAGAAACCCGGTCGCGAACAGCACAAGGTTCTGATCGTAATATGCTGGGTCTTTCCCATACAAACCAGTCGATGGATCGAGTTGTTCCCCCATCCTAACTCTTTGCTGCGCCGATGTCTTACTCATATCAGGCAGGGCGCGGAGATACGGCAAGAGCGCGGCCGAAAATCCCACCGGTCCATCCTGCTCGATGGGCACTCCGTTGGAGTTCACTTTTTCAGGAGGAGCACCGTGACTGGCGAGGTAGGCAGCCATTCCGGAGATGGAGCCGACCACATCCGTACGGGTCTGGCCACGGCTGTCGAGCATGCCCGCCCACAGATAGACGCGGATGGCGTCGTAGCTTCCGCCCGCCGGCTGTTGCGGTTTACCGGGCTGCGTGGCGGCGGGTGCGGCTGCCGGATAAAACCCATCGCCGGGAACGTAGTCTACCCAGTCCATCACGAAGCCATGGCGCACGCTCTGTCGCAGGAGACTGGGAATGTTCATGCCGATTGCGCCCCATGGGCCGGACTGATCAATCTCCTGAAAGCGATAAAAGAGAAAGAGTGGAACGTAGCTGGGATTGACTGTCCATGTCTGGTTGTGAACCCAGAGCGCCGTGGGGCCCGGCATGAGCATGATTCCAAAGCCGGGGAGTTCGGCGACTTCCTGCTTGGCGATCAGGTCCAGCATTTGGCGGCCCAGCGTGGCGTAGGCGGGATTGTGCCAGAGGCGGCCGGCTTCAATGAGCGAATAGGCTATCCAGCAGTCCGCGTCTGATGCAGAATTGGCGTCGAGCAGCTTCCATTGGCCGTCTCGCGCTTTGCCCCAGAGCCAACCGGGGAGATGTGTTCCCATCTGATTGCCGGCGAGATTTGCCTGGGTCCATGCGAGGACCTGGTCGAAGTGTTGACGATCGTTGTCGGCCAGCGCGAAGAAGAGCGCGTAGGACTGGCCTTCGGATGTTGTGCGTCCGGCGCCCTGCGGATCGACCACTCTTCCATGTTCGTCAATGAAGTGCGCAGAGTAGGCTTTCCAAAGCGCCCAGGGACCTTCCTTGCAGCCGCCGCTGGCCGTGCACATGAGCAAAAGCAGAATGAGGGGCAGTCTTTTTAGAGATTCACTATGCCTCATTAGATCGATGACTCCTCTATCCACTTCACTCTCTATTTTGGCGGCAGATCCAAAGCCGCGCTCCACCGAATGTATCTTTCCAACTCCCTTATGGTATGCCAGTCGGATGGTCGCACGGGAACACGAAATCCCTTAGGTCAATTGTCGACTTTTATTCTTCAATCATTTTCAGTCGTGTTCTTGCCTTTTGGCGTAACCACTGCCTGGTCCAGATGGCGAGCAGGAAGGCCAGCACGAGCACTACGACCGCCGCCAGCCAGGGAACTTCCATGAACCAAAGCGTGAGACGCGTCCACCAAGGCAGAATGCCGACGTGATAGATTGTCGATCCAATGCGAAAGGATTGGAAACGCGTGCCGAGCAGGAGTGAAACCGATCCCTGGATATCGCTCGCCTGCTGCACGTAAAGGAAGGTCTGCATGAAGGGGTCGAACGTGGCCGCATCTTTCAGATGGATGGCGACGACGCTTCTGCTGTCAGCTTTGTCGTAGGGCGACTCGATGCCTTCAATGATGGCGTCCGGAGTGCCGGAGGTGGTGAGATCGCCGGACTCGCTATGCTCATCGGACTGGGCCTTCCACCAAGCACGGTGGATGGGAGCGAAGAAGCCCTGGGTATCGTGCACCTGGATTCTGCCGCTATGCAAGGCAACCGGAAGACTCTGCTCGAGCTTGTCGAAACCGGGCTGGTCGTCGCCGGTGCCGATTACAAGGAAGTCAGTCCTGGCACCCGGAACCATGGTCTCGGGGCCGGCAACGGTCACGCGCAGGCCCGGGAAGCCGGTTTGGCGGCCCCAATGGCCCATGAGCGTGATGAACAGCTCAACTTCCTGCTCGGTGGGGCTGGAAGGCATCACGACGGTGGTTCCGGCAAGGTCGGCAAGGCGTGTGAACGGGAAGCCTGCGTTCGCAAAGATCTCAAGATTCGGCATGGGAGCGTAGTGAGGATAGCCGCGCAGATCGAGGAAAGTGTCGCGCAGGACCGCTCCCTGCATATTGATTGGCGTGGTGTCCTGGCAGTTGCTCTTCTTGAGGAGCTGGAACGTGAAATCGAAGGAGAGCGAATTGGAAAACGGTCGCAGGTTGACGACCGGAACCGGAACATCGAGCTGCATTTTTCGAGAAGCTTCCTGACCTGGAATCAAAGGTACCGAGCCTAGAAAGGCGTTGTTGACGCGCACCTGCATGCTGGAGATGGGACCGATGGGGATTGAGTTATAGCGATAAGAAAGGCGCAGGATTGCGTTGGGGCGTTCGGAGTAAAAGATGTCTGGCGCAATGCGGAAGTAGACATTGACCGGCGCCGAGCCATCGCCTTGCATGGCGTCGGCGGTGGAATAGTCCCATAACGCGACGGTTTGGTCAGTGCGGGCCCAGCGAGGCGCGCCGTCGGGAATCTGGCGTGCCGGAAGGCTGAGGTTTTCGATGTTCGCGATCGAACCCTGGATGAGATCGCTGTGCAGCGCGAGGGCCTGGGCCGCGATCACCACCTGGTCGGAATCAGATCCGGCGACGACGAGGACTTTTCCCCACGGATCGCTGGGATTTGTCCTCATGGCCACGGTGGGCCCACTGATTGCAGCCATTCCCAGGCCGGCGGGCATGTTGGCGGGGCTGTCCGATATGACGACCACGTTGCCTTGCGGCATCTCGCCGACCTTTACCGGGAACCGGACTGGCCGGCTTTCCGAGATCATGCCGAAGTAGCTTGTAACGATGCCGGCGGCTTGTATGGCCTTGACGGAAGGCGCGGCGCCGAACACGACCGGCAGGCTCAATGGCTGGACAATTGCAGGATCGAGGAATGGGAGCGGCAACTGCTTCAGGTCGTCGGCCAGCGGCAGCAAGTCTCCCTGAATATCAAGATATGTATTGCGATGGACGCGGGACCAGAGGGTGGTGTTGGCCGGGTCTTCGCATACCAGCACATAATGCCCGATGAACTGCATGGTCAATTCATTGTGGTGGACCATCAGCTCAGCGGGAATGGAAAATTCGATCTCGCCGGTTTGTGGGGAGGTTGTCCCCGTGGCGTTTGGAATTGGTTCGATGGTGGCGAACAGCGTGCCATTCATCATGAGCTTGATGTGACTGAGTTGAGGCAGAAGGCTGGGAGAGAACGTGTAGTAGACGTGAATCTTTGCGACGCGCGCAACGTGGGTCTGCGGGAGTGTGAAGTAAATCGAGTGGCTGCTGTCGATGCCGTGCATCTCCACCTGGGAGGAACCGGCGTCACCGAGGCTGAAGGTATCGCGAAACTGGCCCTGCGGAGTGGCTACAGTGTTGACCTTAGTCGGCCCTGAGCCTGCCTGCTGTCCATCGGCGTTGATGGCGGCCTGAGCGTGCGCATTAGGGGCAGCAATGCCAAGGAGCGCTGCCAAAGCCAGCATGGC
>JANXQR010000017.1 GCA_025353435.1 Acidobacteriota bacterium
CATCCTTGGCAATGTGCGCAGGGCCGGCGGTTTCCCGCTGGCGCGCCGCACTACACTCGCCCAGGATGTAGACAAGTGGGGCACGTTCGACCGTGATCGTATCGCCGGGAACTACGATCGCCTGATCCGCGTCCTTCTTCAACAGGATGTGCTGAGTTTCTCCACCCGCCCCGTGACGGATCTCGGCGTTGCCATCTGATAACTCCGTGGGCCCCCCGCTCGCCGTCAGTAGATCGGAAAGCCGGCGCTGACCCATGATGGGATAAATGCCTGGCGTCCTCACTTCTCCCTCAATCGATACGCCATGGGAGATGTAATCCGTGATCTCCACGGTTACGTTGGGATCCAGCATGATGCCGCCGTCTTTCAATCCCTTCCGAATATCCGCGGCCACATCCCTGGGACGCCGGTTCGAAACCGGCACTGCCCCGACGCCGGCTACATCGATCGTGCCCGAAGGGTCGACGCGAGCGTCCTGATCGAATTCGGGAGTCTCGAACACGGAGATATGCAGCCGGTCTCCTACTCCTATCAACAATTCACCCGATGCCGGGTAGTTTCTCCCCGTAGCGGCCGGAGTAATCGACGAAGCCGCTCCGTCGCCGCCAACCTTGATGTTCTTGAAGTTGGTGGTTCGCTGCATCCCCGGAGCACCTGTGGGGGATGCAGAAATATCTGAGCCCTCCTGGGCAATCGACGCTTTTCCGGATAGAGCCAGTGCCAGGAGAACGATTGCGGCTCCGCAGCGCTTATTTGGAGACATCATGTGTTTCCTCCTCCGCCTCAGTGCCGCGCGTATCCCGGGCGTAGTAATTGGAGTAACCGTAATAGCCATATTTGTCTGATCGGAAGTCAATTCCGTTGAGAACGCATCCCAACAAGCGCGCGCCTGTTTGCCGAAGCATGCGGCAGCTGCGCTGCACAATATGCCGGGACGTGCTTCCAGAGCGCACTACCAGGAGAACTCCGTCTACCTCCGCGGCGATGATCTGCACATCCGACACGGAGGCAATGGGCGGCGAGTCCAGGATGATGAACTTGTACTTGGTGCGCATCTCCGCCAGCAAGTTCCGGAACTGGCGCGAGCCCAACAGTTGAGCGGGGTTGGGAGGCGTAAGTCCTGCCGGTATTACATCGAGATATTTCTGTTCGGGCAGGGTACGGACGCAATCGGAAAGCGGTTTGATGCCAGCCAGGTACTGCGTCAGACCGGCTCCAGTCACACGCAGTCGCGTTGCGAATGTGGGCCGCCGCAGGTCGCACTCGATGAGCAGGACTTTGTCTTCACCCTGGGCGAGAGTAAATGCCAGGTTGATTGCCGTGGTCGTCTTGCCTTCCGAAGGGACCGCACTGGTGATGGCTAGGGTGCGCGGTGGTGATCCTGCGTGCGAGAGCAGCAGTGCCGTCCGAAGCGCCCAGTAGGATTCCATCATGCGGCGCGTCGGGGTATCGAGTTCAGTCTCGGGCCGGGTACCATTCAGCGTGACGGAGCTGCCCGCCTTTGCCTTTGGAATGGTTCCGATCGATGGCACACCGGTAGATTGCTCCAGCACATCGACATCCAGGATTGACGTATCAAGTGAATCGACGAGGAATGCAAGAAGGATGCCCACCACCACACCGACGCCAAGACCCACGACCAGGTAGAGCGAGGTGTTGGGAGCGGATTTGTAGATCGGCACCAGCGCGCGATCGATGATTTCTACGTCGTTCGCATGGAGCCCGGCAAGAACTCCCGCCTCTTTGAGCTTCTGCAGCAATCCCTGATACAAAGCATACGAAGATTCAAAGTCGCGCTGCGCAATCGTGTATTGAATCAGATCGGTTTGATGCTGCTGCATCGCGCCCTTGCTGGAGTCAACCGCCTTCTGCAGGCTGCCTTCGGATTCGCGGACCGCAGCCAACTCGGATGCAGCTTTCTTGCGCGCATTCACCAGGTCCAGATCAATCTGCTGATTCAGCTGATTGATGGCCGTCTTCAGTTCCTTGATGCGCCAATAATTCGGACCATACTTCAGACTGTACTGCTGCAGCTGGGTCATGGCGTTGACGCGCGCAGTAAGGAGTCCGCTCAAGACCGGATCGTTCTGCTGCGGAATCGCATTCGGATCGGAGGTTTCCAGAACATGGTACTGAGCTTCCTTGACCAATCGGTCCGACTCGGCGAGCGTCAGAGCCTGCTGCAACCCCAACAGGCGCTGTGTGGCCAAAGACTCGGGAGCACCCGATGAGCCGCCGCCAGCCGTGTTGGTGGACACCAGGGTGGTGTTCAGCAGGTCCAGCTTCTTCCCGTACTCGAGCGCACGGCTCTGTGCAGCCTCGGTCTGCTGGCGCAGATCGCCAAGCTGCTTCGCCAGCCACACGGAAATGGTTTCCTGAGATTTGAAGCGAACCTGGTACCCTCGGTCCACGTATTCATCGACCAGCGTATTCGCGATCTTTTCAGAAAGTTGGGGAGAGTGGGTTCGCACCGCAATAAGAATGTTGTCGGTATGAGGGATGGCACTCACCCTCACGGCCTTCGACATCGCTTGCAAAATCCTGTAAATCGACGTGGGATTGGAACGGCCCGGAGGCCCTTCCTTCTTCCCTATCTTCGAAAATGTCTCGTCGTGGTACAAGTCCAACGTTTCCGCAACCCGCAAGGCCAACGTCCTGCTTTTCAACACCGACATTTCGGTCTGAATCTTGGTTTCCGAATTTCCGCCCAATAACTGGCTTGCGGGGCTGTCTCCAAACGAAATGTCAGCGCTATTTGACTCCAGGATACGAATTGCCGAGGTTGAATCGAATTCCGGCGCCTGAAACTTGGCAAACACAAAGGACGCGACAATGCTCACTGCGAGGAAGATGAGTACCCAATACCGTCTCCGGCGAAGCACGACCCAAGCTTCATACAGCATGGAAGTGTCTGAATCGATCTCGCTCTGGAGTTCGATTCCGACGCTCTCGTCCGAGCGGGTCGTATAAGCAGGATCGGGTGGAAGGGGCTTAAAGTTCTCCGTTGTCATGATTTAGGTCTACACATCTACTTTCCTCGAATTTGGCGGATGACCACCTGTAATGGGAATTGCTCAATTCCTTACGCGTTGCGTTGAGTGCTAAGAACATTATCGCTCGAGTTGCTCTAAAGCAACCAAAATTCTGCCTATTCTGGTCCATAACGGGCTCATCCCGGTTACGGGTTTCGAAAAGATCGCGAAATCGAACCGCGACCAGGATATTCTTCGATCACCTTCATGTACTCCGCAGCGCAGCGGCTAATGGAAAAGCGATCCAGGTCCCGTTCATACCTTCGACCCCAGGCGTTGCTTCTGGCTACGTCCTCCAGGCTGTTTCCAAGGTCCTCTGCCGCCGGGGGCGCCCCGATCATGGCCACCCCGGGGTAAGTCCGCAGATCCTGGAATGCATCGATTCCGCTAAACAAGCAAAATACCCCGGAAGCCAGAGCCTCCAATGCCGCCACACTGTGCGCTTCCCAGCCTGATGGCATGAGAAACAGGTCGGCCCCGGCAAGCATTTCGGCGATGTTCCCTTGCGCGCCGACCAGTTGCACCCGGTCTTCGACGCCGCCGTCACGCGCACATCGCAGCACCTTTTCCATGTATTGCGCGTCCTCGCACAGGCCCGCCAGGACCAGTCGAATATTGCTCATCCCTTTGGCCTGGAGCCGAACCAGCGCTTCAACCGACACGTGCTGTTGTTTTTGGATCGAAATGCGGCCAACTTGCAGTGCGATAATCTCTTCGCCGGCGGCCGCGTACACCTTGTCGCGCCATTTCCGGTGATCCTTAGCAGGTTCGGCGAAATGGGCCACGTCGATACCATTGCGAAGGACCCGCGTCGGCATCCTGCCGCGAGTTCTCCGCTGGTAATTTTCGAGGGACTTGGGACTAACCCCGACCACGCACGCGTTGCGTCCGTAGACGAGACGCTCCAGGCGACCGAGTGCAGGATCAGCCAGGTCGTCATCGGTATGAAGTACTGTAATGACGGCCGGACTACGCGTGAGCCGAAGCGCGAGGCGCGTGTAGACGCTGGGCAAAATGGAATGGGCGAAGACTACATCCGGCTTTGCACTCCTGACAGCCGCCCTCATCCAGCTCAGGCGTCCCCATTTCTCCAGGTTCCGCGCTGGAATATGCAGTTCGCACCCCTGTCTTTCAAGGGACCGCAGTTCACCGGCAAAGTTGTCCTGGGAAGGACGGAATGCGGCGATGGATGTCCGGTGCCCCGCGGCGGCCTGAATCCGAACCAGGTCTCGCACAAGCACCTCGGCTCCGGAGTATCGCGGCTCAAGGACGACGTGCATGATGGAGAATTGCCGCCCGATTGCCATCAATTCGCCCCCGTTGCAATGGGGTCTTGGGGAGTGAATGAATTGGCGGCCATCCGTTTGCGAAGAATGCGTGGCAGAATCCACGCCGGAATCATCATGCTGGCCAGCAAATACGCGCCAGCCATTCCCTGGGCTCCAAAATGAGGCACCAAAAGCCAACCCAGCCCAAGCATGGTCAGATTCTCAACGATCACCAGCGCGGCGACACTCCAAACGCGATCGAGCCCCATCAGCACGATGTAGTGGAAGTGAGTCCATAGATTCGAAAACATGTAGAGGCCGAGCGTGATAACCACGATGCGATTGCCGGTGAGGTCAATCTTCCAGATGTGCTCGATGCCCCATGCGCCGGCGGCCATCATCAGGATTGCCAGAACTGTGGCAATCGACATGATTGCCCGCCTGATTTTGACTGCCGCCCGCTGGACCCATCCCGAATCGTGGCGCGCCACCGCATCGGTGAACGCGGGCCAGAGGGGTTGAGTGAAAATTGCCACCGAGGCGCTGGCCAGGCAGCTTGCGCGGTAAATGACTCCAAAAATGTCCGTTTCGAGCGCCGAAGTCAGATGCCCCATCAAGTAGGTGCCGCCATGCTGCTCCAGGACTCCGGAAGCCTGAATCAACCAGAAAGCAACGCCGACGTGGATGATGGGTCCCAGGTCGCTGACTCGAATGCGCACGAATCCTGAGAGCAGGTACGGGCGGCGGAAAAACAGGATGATCAGATTTGCCAGTCGGAAAACCACGGGACCACCGTAGATAACCAGGATTACGTTTGTGATGGTGGGGTGGAATGAGCGGCACAAAACGACCAGGGCAGCGGTGCTGAGGAGGTTTGAAAGGCACATGCTGAGATTGGTGGCAACCTGCTCCTGGTAACCGGCCAGTGCCGAATCGACCACTCCCAGAACGATGGAAAGAAACGTGACCAGCACGGCAATCGCGGCAACGTGGATAACCTCGGCTTGATCGGCTGCATAAGTGGAGCCGAACAGGGTGCCGGCCGGGATGAGCCGAACCGCAGCGAAACATGCGGTGGCGCCGACCAGGGCGGTCGCTCCCACAAACAGGAAGGCGGCGGCCAATGCACCCGCCTCGTCTCTCTTGTTCCCCTGAGCATGCGCCTTCGCAATGGTCTGGGTTAATCCCGGACCGGCGCCAAACTGGAACAACGCGAGAGTTGCCAGGGCCGCTGAAAGCAAGAGGTAGAGAGCGAACTGATGGGTTCCCAGAGAGTGAAAAACCAGGGGAATAGCGATTCCCTGAAGCGCGATTGCCGTGACCTTGCTCATGCCGCTGCTCAGTATGGCCAGGCGCAGCAGTTTGTTGCGCCGCGTCGCGTGGGCGGTTTCGACCTGCTGCTGTACTAAATGCAATTTTGGTAAATGCAATTTTGGCTTCGAGACCAACTAAGCCCTCCAAAGGTGTGAGCAAAAGCAGCGCGGACGTTAGTGCCTATAAACCGCTTGAAATCTTGATATTACAGTTAATTGCGCCGACAAGGTTGGCCGCTGTGGAAGTTGAGAATCCAATTTAAGCATTAAAGAAAGATATGAGGTTGTGCAGACATCATCATAAGCCTGCTTCAACTACGAAACCGAACCATGCGCCTTCACTTGTCACCATCGGGGTTAACCAGGGAGATCACGGATTCCGCGAACCGCTGAGCATCTCCCTTCTCACTGAATTCGATCGCCTTCCGGCACATGGACTTCCAAAGCTTCTCGTCTTCTGAAAGCATCTCCATAAAGAGAGCCATGCCGACGGGATTGTCGGGTTCAACCACGAACCCGTTGACGCCTGTTCGGACAAGCAGGTCGCGCGCGCCGCAACGGTCGGAAACGATTACGGGAACTCCCATTGCCAGCGCCTCTGGAATCACGTTGCCAAACTGCTCTTCGACGCTCGCAAGCAGCAAGGCAAGCGACGTCGCAAAGGTCTGGCATACGTCAGCGGTCTGCAGAAAGCCGCGGAAGTGGACGAGGTGCTCGATTCCGGCGTCGCGCGCCTGCTGCCTGAATTCAGCCTCGAGGGGACCTGATCCGCATAGATGAAGACTTCGGGGAGTCGGCGTGCGTGAGGCATAAATCGCAAACGCCTCAAGCGCCATGCGAACGTTCTTCTTGGGGACGAATCTTGCCACCAATACGAAGTGCCGATCCCGATGCCCGACTCCTTCGGGAGCTGGTGGAGCGCCGGCAAGCTGTCGTATTCGCGCAGTGGAAACGGCGTTGTAATTTGGCCTGACCTTCTTTGACGGGACGCCCAGGAAGCGCATGTAGTCGAGCGACCGCGTGCCTGAAGCAATGCCGCCGTTGTAAGGAAGATAAAACAGGCTCTTCAACATTTCGCGCCACAGATGGCGAGGATAGTCGTCATACTTTGAGCATCCGATGGCATAAACACGCCGGCCAAACACGCGAAGGACAAATGCGGTCAATAGTGTGGCGGGATGCTCATAGTGGCACATGAAATATGAGGCGCCACTGCCCTGGGCCAGGCACCCGCGGAGTGTGCCAATCAGACGCCTGAAGAAAGGGATCGCTTGAATAGACTCGCCTCGGAAAATGGTGACTTTGTTGAACTTGTGGCCGTTCTCCGGAACCCAGTCATAGACCTCACTGTTGCCTGCGAGTTCAAGGCCGATGACTTCACACCGGCCGCTAACACTGACAGCAGTCGCATCGCATCGGTCCACATGAAGAGGGCCGAAGTTGTCCCAGACAAAGACAATCCGTTTCAACCGTTCGACCTTGTCCGCATCAAACCATCCTCAGATGCATCGCTCCAGTGAGCGTAGCCCCCATTCGGCCAAAACTCTCTTAGCCGAGCGAATTCACGATGACGCAGTTGACAATGAGTGTTCATGGTTTACAGCTACCGTTCAGGGTCTCAGGATCTGAGGATTAATTGGCTCGTACTTTCTCAACTCGGCAAGTTCCTTAGCCGACTTGAATAGTCCATAAGTAAGGAATATACCGAATGTAATCAGCGTTCGTTCTGCACTTCGGGTAGTCAACCTCTCGCCGCCACCCAATTCCTCAACGTACTGTTGCCGTTGCCGGATGGTTTCGGATACTGTGCAAGCCATCCTTGCACCCTTCCCACCCGCCCCCTTCACACCATAGTCGAACAAATGAAGTCAACGGAATCGATCCTGGGTCGAATCCCATTACCAGTTGAACTCGCGCTCTTAATGAAAGGCTCACCGAATCAATTCGTACGGATGAACTATCCAGGTAGTTTATGAGCCGACTGGCTTCGCTGACCGCTCTGTCTTGCCTTTGAGAGACGGGCGCTGGACTTCTCAGAGTTTAATTAGGACGTGTTATAGTGAGGCTAATTGATCGCCCCGAGTTTGCCAAGCGACTCCCTGTTCGTTCCTTGAACAGGGTTCCTATTTTGGTGCGCTCACAGGCAGAATTGCCGGCGATCGGAGCCAGCACAGGGGATGCTAGAGTTGTGGCCTTTCGCCGCGATGGATGAGCCGACAGACCAATCAAATCGGGCTTGAGAAGAAGTGGTAAGGGATGAGTACTGGATGACGAGTGGGCCCGGACGCGAAGTTCGAGAGACAGAAGTTCGAGATACAGAGGAGAAACGCGGCCCCGCGAGGCTCACCCGCCGCATCCTGTATGGGACTCTTCTCTTCTTTGCGGCGGCGGCGGCCTTCAACGGCTTCTACACCAAGATAGGATTTCGCGAAGGCGACTCCGCCCGTGGATTTGAGGCCATTGTCGATGGCTCAGCGGCGCGGCCTTACATTTACCGGCAACTTATTCCCCTCATCGCGAATACGACCAGCCGAATCGTTCCGCAACGGTTCCAGCAGAAACTGTTCCCATTACACAGCGACGACGGCAAAGGGTTTTACGCTTCCCTGTTCACCTCGTCCACAGCGCTCAACCCGGCCTACTCTTTTCGTTACTTGATCTTCTATCTCGCAGTATTTGCGGGAGCGGTAGTGGCTGCGTTCGGCTTCTATCTTGTTTGCCGGTATGAAGGCCACAGACCCGAAATCGCTCTCATCTCCGCAACGCTGATGATCTTGCTCATCCCTTACATTGAGACCCGAGGAGGAGGTTATTACGGCGACTTCCCAGAGGCGGCATTTATCGCATTGGCCGTGGTGGCGGCGCGCCGGGCACATTGGCTGTGGCTCGTACCAGTGGCGCTGCTGGGAGTTCTGAACAAGGAGACTTTCATTTTGGTCATCGCCGCATTGTGGCCGATCCTGGCGCAGCGTTCGAGCCGTTTATTCGCCGCCGCGCTGGTGGCCGTTCTCGAATTAGTGGCGGGCGGCATTTACATGGTCAATCGTTTACACTTTGCGGCAAATCCGGGCGGAACGGTCGAGTTCCACTTGAAGGACCAACTTGCCTACCTTACTCATCCTGCCTTGTGGCTCTTCAAATTCGGCAAGGCGTACGGAGTGTTTCTGCCAGAACTTGCGACTGTCATTCCCGCGTTGTTATTGAGCTGGATGATCTGGCGCGCATGGAAAAACATCTCGCTTCCAGTGCGGCAGTTTGGATGGATCCTTGCCGCAATGAACGTTCCACTCGTACTTCTGTTCTGCATGCCGGGCGAGGTCAGGGACCTGAGCTTGCTCTATGTGATCGTGCTCCTTGCCATCGCGACGACATTAACCCTGGTTCAGAGGCCGGAGAATCACGGACCCGTCGAGTCCGCCGGAAGACCTGAAGCCAAAACCCCTGCAAGCTGGGAAACGCTTCGATCTGGATTTTGAGCGCCTCTTCTATGCGACTAGCCGTGCTGCATCATTCCCTGACCGGGTATTCAAATATTTGCCTGAAGGCGCTGCATGCCCACGGCGATGTGAAGATATTTCTGGCCCATTGCACGCTTGATCCCAATACTCCTTTCGATTCCAACATGTTCACATGGGTCGAATCGCGCTATGAATGGAAGCAGCAGCCGGATGCGGATCAATTGCTTGCCAAGATCAATGAATTCAAGCCTGATCTGCTGCTGACTCTGGGCTGGCATGTTCCTGCCTATAGCCGTGCGGCAAAGGCTCTCAAGGGCGTCGCGAGGCGCGTCTTGTATTTCGACAACACGTGGAGAGGGACGCCGAAACAATGGCTTGGAGTCCTCGTGGCACCGGTGCATGTCCGCCCACTTGCCGAATTCGTGTGGGTTCCCGGAAGCCTGCAAAGGGATTTTGCCCGTCGATTGGGATTCGCGGACTCGCAGATCATTGACGGCTATCTCAGTGGCGATTCGCACCTGTTTGAAACTGTGCGCGAGCGCCGTGAGCAACTGCCCGTCAAGCCAAAAGCGTTTTTGTTTGTCGGCCGGCTCGTGACGGTAAAAGGAGTGAGCGTTCTGCTCAAGGGCTACGCGGAGTATCGCTCGAAATGTACCGATCCGTGGCCGCTGATCTGTGTTGGA
This sequence comes from Acidobacteriota bacterium, assembly GCA_025353435.1. Lineage (GTDB taxonomy): Bacteria > Acidobacteriota > Terriglobia > Terriglobales > Acidobacteriaceae > Telmatobacter. The sequence goes on from JANXQR010000017.1 coordinate 9,755, forward strand.
AGCGGACCACTGGCAGGCGAAGTAGCGTCAGCTCCGGGAGCGGTGATGGCCGGCTTCCTGCAACCGGAACAGTTGGCGGAAAAGATGCTGGAGGCTTCGGTGTTTGTTCTTCCGTCGCTGTTCGAACCGTGGGGCGTAGTGGTGAATGAAGCAGCTTCAGCGGGAATGCCGATGATCGTCTCAGAAGCCGTGGGCTCGGGCGTGCACCTCGTGCAAAGCGGCTTCAATGGCTATGTTGTCGAAATAGGTTCTCCCGAGTCTCTTGCCAATGCCATGCTGCGCTTTCATCACATGGATGAAAGCTCCCTGGTGAGGATGGGGAAAGCCAGCGAACAGCTCTCGGAGCAATACACTCCGGAGCGCTGGGCATCGACCCTGCGTCGCATCGCCGCTGATCGTAATCAGTAGTACTGCCGATTTGGCGTTCCCGATGGGCGGCGAGCTATTCAATTCCCGATTGAAACGAATTTGCGATTCCTGGACTTTACTGAACGATGAGCGTCACGACTCCCGAACTCGTGATCTGCAGTGTCTGAGGCGAGTTGGAGACCGAGCTTCCCGGTGAAGCGGCCGAGCCGCAACTGCTCATTGCACCCGCGATCATCACCGACAGCACAAAACAAGCCAGGCGCGCAACGGTTCGAATGCCCCGACGTTTTTGGCCCGTGCAAAGCGGGACGAGCAGAACCGGCAAAAACGCCAGACCGGTCCCCCCAATTGAAAACGTCTCAGCGAAAACAACCACGACCTGGTAGGTCCCGGCCGGCGTTGAAGCGGCAGTTTCGATAGTGACTGCTTTCGCGGCAGATGAGTAAGAACAAGTAGCACCCGCTGGGAGATTCAGGCAGGATACGGACACCTTGGTGGCAGCTGACGGAACAGTGACTGGATACGTAGCAGGAGAGGCAGCGGATACCGTCGCGGTTGGCGTGGCAAAGACCGGCGCATTACTTGAAGCGGTATTGGAATCGATCTCGAAATTGAATGTATTCGAAGCACCCTCACCGGAAATGGAATTCAGCACGGTGATTGGCGCCATGCCAGACTTCGCAACCTCGGAAGCGGGCACCAGTGCAGACAGGCGCGTTGAGCTGACAATCTGCGTAACCAGGTTGTTTTCCCCCCAACGAACCACGTCGTCCGAGACAAATCCGGAACCGTTGATAACGAGGGTAAATGCGGGGTCGCTTGCGGCTGCAAAGGGCGGCGAAAGATTGTTGATCGCTGGAGCGACGAGAATTGTCAGCGTACCGGACTGTTGCGTGATGCTGTAGTTCGACTGCCGGTTCTTGGGGTCGACGAGCGTGGGCACGATCGAATAATTGCCGGGGGCGCTGGAACTGGTCGCAGTGGTTGAGTAGGTGGCCGAAATGCTGTCAGCCGCGAGGGCTCCGGAGATCGTGCCATCCAGCGCAGGCCCAGGGTCTCCAAAGGTCATTAATTTGCTGTTGGCCGCAACTGCGAGAGACGCCGGCATCACGCTGAGCAGAGCGCTGTTGAAGGAGAATTTGTAGTTGCCTGATGACAACGTTCCCACGGAAGGAAGGATTATGTAGGTTCCAACCTCTCGTCGCACATCAGGACTGAAGTCCATACCGTTGGAGGGATTCGGGCCAAGAACAGGCTGGTATGGAATCGGTGAACGAAAGTTCCAGATGCTGGGGTAGCCCTGTGTATTGCCGATGACG
>JANXQR010000063.1 GCA_025353435.1 Acidobacteriota bacterium
TATCGACGAAAGGTGGTATCCAAGTGGTGCGGGCGCCCTTGAAGCCGTGGCGCATTCCGAGCCCTAGAACGGGTGCCTGGCCTGCCGTATGATTTCTTTAGAGTCAGGTAGGTAAAGACCATGCGGTTAATGAGGGAGCGGCATCTGGTTAGTGGAATGAAGAACAGGGCGGTCGGTCAAGGTTTGCGGGCAGCGGTGGTCCTTGGAATCCTGCTGGCCGTGACCTCACTATGGGCGCACCACGGTCTCGCCGCCTTCGACACCACCCACACGGTCAGGCTGGAGGGGACAGTCACGGATTTCCAGTGGATCAACCCGCACGCCTTTATCTTTGCCGACCTGACCGATGACAAGGGCAAAAAGGCCAATTGGCGGCTCGAACTCGGCAGCCTGGGCATGCTGACCAAATATGGCGGGTGGACCTCGAAGACCGTAAAGCGTGGAGACCCGATCCGCGTGCAGGGATTCCTGGCCAAGGATGGGTCGCCATACATGTCGGTGGGCAGGGTTTGGCTGACAGGCGGGCGCACTCTCGAGGGCAAGCCATAGTGGTTGCTGACGTCCCGGAGATCTGGAAGTCGCTTGAACAGACGCCGATCGGCGCTAGCGTTCGGGAGTCTCTGTGGCTGTTTCCGGCCGTCGAAACGCTGCATCTGCTTGGGATGGCGGTGCTTGTGGCTGCAGTCGGCGCGTTTGACGTCCGGCTGCTCGGGTTAGCGATGCGCGGGGTACGGGTATCGGAGCTGGCGCGCAGGCTGTTTCCGTGGGCTTGGGCAGCGTTTGCCGTGCAGGTGGTCACCGGTTTCCTGCTTTTTTCATCGGAAGCCACGCGGATGGTGGTCAACCCTGCATTCCGGATCAAGATGGTCCTGATTGCGCTGGCGGGCGTTCATGCCGCGGCGTTTCGCTGGATCGCCTGCAGGGACATGGCCGAGTGGGAAGCGGAAAGCAGGACGCCAATTCGTGCGAAGATTGCCGGATTGATTTCGATCCTGCTATGGGTAGGCGTGGTTGCGGCGGGACGTTGGATCGGGTTTATCTGAAGTAAATAAGCAGTTTACCTGTCATTCAGCAGCGCAATGTCTTGCGCTTCTTGCCTACCCTGCCCATGGATTCGATCTTCTCAATGTATGCGGTCGCAAGTGGCACTTTGCAGGCGGTCTCGCCCACGTCGACCTTCACTAATCCGAGCTTCCGAGCCGCCGCCTTGGCCTGCTTCAGCATGGGCGCGACATAGCTTCCGACGGAAATCACAAAATTGTTCATACAGTAGCGAACGCGGTTGGGTTTGGTGCCGATCTCCCGAACAACCCGATCGAGCAAGCTCTGGATCTCGGCCTGGTCGAGAGCTGTGTCCGGTTGGATCGCGATCAGACCGGAGTAGGTGCACCAGCCAGCTGCTGCAATGTGCGCCTTGTCCGAGTCGATCCATTTGAGGGCAAGGGTGCGCGCCTGGGGATGTTCAACCGCCAGCCACGGGATGGTGTACTCGGAGATCATCTGCAGGCCGGCCGCGGTATCGGCCCATTTGTTCAGGTCGCCGGCAGCCAGCTTTGAGCCATCGGCGATCATCCCGCCAAGGTACATGGCCTCCATTTTGCCGGTCGAAAGAAGGTCGCAGGCGAGCGCTTGCTGGCTCCGCGCGGACTTGGCGATCAACTTCATCTCGGCGACACTGACCCCATAAACCCGCTCGGGATCCATCCCGTGCCGGCCGTAAATCTTGCGTGTTTGTGCGGTTCCCTTGCTCTTGAGTTCGGCAACGATCGAGGAAACGGTAGGCATGGCTGACTCCAGATTGCGGGGTGGAAAAAGTTTAGCAAACAAAAGAAAATGGGGTGCAAACATCCGAACGTGATGCTGCTCACATATCTGGCCGGAATAGGGTGGCAAGATACCCCTTATGAACCTCGACTCCTCCGCGTTCGTTGCCGACAAGGAATTGGTCATGGCTTTGCGCCAACGCGCAAGTACCATCGATTGCGGCCACGACCGCTTTCTCTTCCAACAGGGAGACGAGCCAACAGGTCTTTACATCGTCTGCGGCGGCGAAGTGATGATCACAATGGAGTCGCCGGCCGGGGATGAAGTGGTGTCGATGCGCGCCGAACGCGGCTCCTTGCTGGGTCTGCCGGGCCTGATCGGCAACCACGCGTATTCGCTGTCAGCCTTTGCAAACAAAGGCGCCGAAGTCAGCTTTGTGTCGCGCGAGGTGTTTTCGCAACTGATGCTGAGCGAGCCCCTGCTTGCGCTGATGATTCTGCGCGTGCTGGCCAATGAAGTACGGACGGCGCGGTTGGCGATCAGCGGGAAGTGAATTCCAAACTCGTTGCCGTTAGCCGACAGCTTTGTCATGGCAGGTTGAGGAATTGAGTCCCCCGATACTCAATCTAGTAGCATCCAGAGTGTGCCCGGTCTCGAAACCCAGGTTGTGTACGTGCGCGGTGTGGGACCGCAGGTGGCGAAAATGCTTGCCGCCAAGGGCATTACCACAGCCGAAGACCTGCTTTACCACCTTCCCTTTCGCTACGAAGACCGTCAGAATCCGCGCAGCCTGGATGAGTTGAAACCGGGCGAGACGGCCAGCGTTATCGCCGAGGTGCGCGGCGCCCTGCTCATGCGAACCCGAAAGATGCCACTTTTTGAGCTCACTCTGGGCCAGGGCCGCTTCGCCATGAAGTGCCTTTGGTTCCACGGGAACTACCTCGAGGGCAAGTTCCACGCCGGCCAGACGGTGGCGGTTTACGGCAAGTTGGAGCCATCGCGATCGACCGCCAATCTGAAGATGATCCAGCCACAATTTGAGATCTTGCCCGACGCCAGCGACGACGCGGAGACGCGCCTGCTGGAGGTGGGACGGATCACTCCCGTTTACGAATCGCTGGGCGGCTCAAGGCTGGCCTCGCGGTGGCAGCGCAAGGTGATCTTCAACCTGCTGGATGGGATGCGAGGGTCGGTGCCGGAGTGCCTGCCAGCGGCTATGCAGAAGCGCCTGGGGCTCCCCGACCGGGAAACTGCACTGCGCGAGGTGCACTATCCGCCAGAAGGCACGTCGATGGCTCAGTTGCAGGCTTGGGCAACGCCATCGCATCGGCGCCTTATCTTCGAAGAGCTGTTTTTTCTGGAACTGGGGCTGGAATTGAAGCGGCGGAAGATGCGCGAGCGGGTTGGAATCGCGTTTACGACGTCGGATAAGGTTCGCGAGGCAATTCGCGAGGTGCTGCCGTTTCATCCCACGGCCGCGCAGAAGCGCACGCTGGGCGAGATTGTGGCGGACATGCGGCAGCCGAGCCCAATGCGGCGGCTGCTGCAGGGCGATGTTGGATCAGGGAAGACGATTGTGGCGTTGCAGGCCATGCTGGTGGCGATGGAGAACGGCTACCAAGCGGCGCTGATGGCTCCCACGGAAATTCTGGCGACGCAGCACTACCTGGCGGCCAAAAAGCTGCTGGAGCGTTCGAGCCGAAACTACCGCATCGTGCTGCTGACGGGGTCGCTCGACGAGGATCGCAAGCGTGCGAGCCGAGGGCTGATCAACCGCGGCGATGCCCACCTGGTGATCGGAACGCACGCGCTGATTGAAGAAAAGGTGGAATTTGACCGGTTGGGGCTGGTGGTGGTGGACGAACAGCACCGATTTGGAGTGATGCAGCGATTCCGGCTGATGAAGAAGCCAAATCAGGCCGAACCGGACGTTCTTGTGATGACGGCGACCCCGATTCCGAGGACCCTGGCGCTCTCACTCTACGGCGACCTGGACGTGAGCATTCTGGACGAATTGCCGCCCGGTCGGACGCCTATTTTGACGCAAAGCCGAACTGGTGAACACGCGGAAAAGGTGTGGGATTTCGTCCGCAAGCAGGTGGGATTGGGGCGGCAGGCGTACATCGTTTACCCGGTGATCGAGGGATCGAAGGACGACCAGCCGGAGTTGGATTTTTCGCACGACGAGCAGATTGTGGGCGTAGGAGCAGGGTTTGGCGCCGCGGCAACCGCCAAGGCTCCGCCAATGAGCCGGGCTCGAAAGGGCAAGACCGGGGAGCTATTTTCGAAGGCGGCTCAAGAGGCCAATCCTGCAGCGAAGTCCGGCCTCAAATCAGCTGTCGAAATGCATGAAAAGCTGCGTACGGGACCGCTGTCTGGACTTCGGCTCGGGCTGCTGCACGGGCGCCTGAATGCGGACGAGAAGGAAGTCATCATGCGCCGGTTTCAGAGGGGCGAAATTGACGTGCTGGTGGCAACCACGGTGATCGAGGTTGGCGTGGACGTGCCCAACGCCACGGTGATGGTGGTGGAGCACGCAGAGCGCTTTGGGCTGGCGCAATTGCACCAATTACGAGGCAGAGTGGGCCGTGGAGCAGCCAAGAGCTACTGCATCCTGATGACGGGCGAGCGGGTTTCAGAGCAGGGCGAGGAACGGCTGAAAGCCATGGTTCGCACGCAGGACGGATTCGAGCTTGCAGAACTCGACCTGCAGATGCGCGGGCCGGGGGAGTTTTTTGGAACTCGGCAGGCGGGGCTGCCAGATTTCAGGGTAGCGAATCTGCTGAGGGACCGCGAGGTGCTGGAGTTGGCGAAGCGGGAGGCAGCTCGATTTGCAAACGCAAGTGCCGCCGAGGCCGAAGGAACCGAGGCCGAGAGGGCGCGCGTTTGGTCTCGACTCAAGGACGCTTGGCAACGAAAGTACGGGCTCGTCGAGGCTGGGTAATTGATTGCGGATCGTTGCCCTCAGCCAATTGGCGGTTCGCCGGTTTTATGCGCGATAGCACTGCGCAGATCGATTCATAACCTCACTGGGGAAGGTCTGAATTTCGAGATCGATGCTTGCGATCTCATCGCCACAGCCGGAATGGTGATTTCGCGTGCATTGGCAGAGTTCAGTGAAACGGACGTGGCCGTTCTGGCTCAACTCAATGCCGGCGGCAATTAGGATGCTGTAAACGTCGATGCAGGCCTGGCGCTCGAACTCAAAGAGCATATTGACGACGCCTGTATCGGTTGCGCCGCGACTCAGGACCCATCCACCGCATCCAAGGATTGCACCGGTAAGGGTGCGGACCAAACGTCCGGGTTCGACGATGGACACTGCCTTCATCTCAAGAGCCCAGGGCACTGTAGCCGATCTTCTCGGATCACGTTGCAGCACTTTGAACCTCACTCTGGCTTTATCGGAAGGCTGGCAGGCCAATTTAGGGCTGTTCTGGAGTTGAACGATCCCTGACCGGGTTTGGAACAGGCTCTGACCCGAATCGCCAGCGAAGGAGATAATCGGGTGTCCCCCGGTAATTTGCCTCTCCTGGAGGCCACCGGCTGGTTCACAATTAAATAACGCCGAAATGGGGTAAGTTCATTTTTACGATGATTGTGGGAACAGGAATTGACCTTGTGGAAATCGATCGCATCCAACGTTCTGTGGAGCGCTTTGGAGATAGATTCCTGGATCGCGTCTACACAGCGGCCGAAAAGGCATACTGCCTGCGCAAGAGAAACGCCGCGGAGAGCCTGGCTGCGCGATTTGCCGCGAAAGAGGCGGGCGCAAAGGCGCTGGGCACGGGCATTAGCCATGGAGTGAGTTGGTTGGAGATTGAAGTCATACGCGAGCCGGGCGGGCGGCCCACAATTGCGTTCCACGGCCGGGCGCTCGAGATGGCGAAGCGGCTGGGGACCAAGTCAGCGGCGCTTTCATTGACGCACACCGGAAGCCTGGCCATGGCCAGCGTGGTGCTGGAGGGCGACGGTTGAGGAGCTCGGTGTCTGCTATCCTCAATTGCAAAGCGGTAAGTTAGAGCATTGTCAGGAACAATCGGCTAGCGAGGGATTTTGTCGCATCTTGTTGCGCATGTGGCTGTGCTGTTTGGCGCTCTTGCCGCGGTGGGTGCAGTTCCCGACATGCCATAGACGAACCGCAAAGGGAGCATCGTGCCGAGCCGCAAAGAGATTCAGTGGTCTCAACTGAAAGTGGGCATCCTGGTCCTGGTGGCCGTGGCCGTGCTTATCGGCCTGGTATTTCTTATGTCCGGCTCGACCGGCGGCCTGTTTGCACACAAACTCACGTTACGGTCGTATTTTCAGAATGCATCTGGACTCAAAGCCGGGGCTCCGGTCACGCTGGAAGGCGTAACGGTCGGCAATGTGACGCGGATTCGCATCGTTCCGGCCCGCAACCCTACGCCAGTTGAAGTAACGATGCAGGTGGGCGAGAAGTCGATCTACGCGCTGCACACTGACTCCACAACTTCAATTGCCCAGGCCGGAGTTCTGGGCGACAGTTACGTTGACATTTCGTCAGAGACTGCCAAGGGGGCCGAGCCCAAGAACGATGCCGAGTTGGGTGCGCGGAATGTGCCCAGCATTCAGCAGGTGGTGGACACCAGCCAGGACACGCTGCAAAAGGCGTCCCTGGTGATGACGAAGGTGAACACGCTGCTGGATACGGTCAACTCCAAGCGGGGCAGCGCCGGCTTGTTGCTGAATGATCCGCAGTTGTACAACAAGGCTGCGAAGCTATTGAGCAACATGGAAGCCATTACACAAGGCTTGAGCGACGGCAAGGGCACGCTAGGCAAGCTGCTGACCGACGACGCAATGTACAACAAGCTGAACGCCACGGTTGACAGCCTTCACGAGATCTCCCAGGCGTTGGCGGAGGGACACGGGTCCGCCGGGAAGCTGCTGCACGACGAGACGCTTTACAACAATCTGAATGCCGCGGTAGAGAATACCAACAAGCTGCTTGCGGGCATTTCGTCCGGCAAGGGCGCCCTAGGCAAGCTTTCACAGGATCCGGCGTTCGCGCAAAAACTGGATGACACGGTGAGCAGCCTCGACACCCTGTTGAAGGGGCTGAACGAAGGCAAGGGCACTCTGGGTCAGCTCACTGTGAACCGCGCGCTCTTCGACCACTTCGACCAGACATTGGACCAGACGCAGGCGCTTGTAAAGGACATTCGCGGCGATCCCAAGAAGTACCTGGTAATCCACATGAAGATTTTCTGACGACCTTGAACAGTCGCCATTGTCTAAATGGCTGATCCGTTGGAACTGGGCGCTGCGTCCTTGCGTATTCAGTCTCAATGGAGGTCATTGTGCGTTCAAACGCTCTCAACGCGGCAGGCGTGTGCCTGCTTGCCGGACTCGCTTCCCTGCCCTTTTTGGTGCACCCCACAAAACTCGTGCAGGCGGCAACAACCTGGGTGCCGGCCTATGCGGCTAATGGCGATATGTTGCCGCCCTCGAACTATCGCGAATGGGTGTATCTCACTTCCGGAATCGACATGAGCTATAGCCCGAAGGCCGAGATGGCGGGCCAATCCGTGTTCGACAATGTGTTTGTGAATCCGGAATCGTACCGGAGTTTCCTAGCAACTGGAACCTGGCCGGACAAGACGGTGATGGTGCTGGAAGTGCGAGGGGCACGAAGCAAGGGATCGATCAATCAACGTGGGCATTTCCAGGACGTTGGGGTGATGGGCATTGAAGTTCACGTGAAAGACGAGGCGCACTTTCCCGGCAAGTGGGCATTCTTCGAATTCGATTCATTGGTGAAGAACGGGGCACTGGTTCCGGCGGGAGCGCCGTGCTACACCTGCCATTCAGCGCACGCGGCCGTCGATACAACATTTGTGCAGTTTTATCCCACGCTGCTACCAATTGCGCAGGCAAAGAAGAGACTGAGCGAGGCGTATCAGAAGGACGAGGCGGAAGGCTCTGCGGAAAAATAACTATTCGGCGGATGCGCCACGAAAGACTTGCCAGAATTCGACAAAGCCTTTGAGTCGCACGACTTGAAAGTAGTCGCTGGCGATGAAATAGAAGATCGAGACGATGATCCACTCCCAGTGCAGGGTGCTCGCGCCCAGTTGTTCACTGAACGGGATCAGCACCGATGAGAAGACCATCGCAAGGACGAGCAGCGCCAGCTTGACGATGCCCATGACGAGGTTGATTTCGACGAGTTTGCTGGTGAATGGCTTCCC
>JANXQR010000095.1 GCA_025353435.1 Acidobacteriota bacterium
CACACAAGGATTCGATTGCCCAGGTTGAGTTTCGCGACGTCAAGTATGCCAACAAGCAACGGCTTGCGCGCACAATCTTCGATCGAACCGGCGTGCGTGTTGATCCACAATCGATGTTCGACGTGCAGGTCAAACGGATTCACGAATACAAACGCCAACTTTTGCACGCTCTGGGAATAATCGACGAGTATTTCCGTATCGTTGAGGACGGGATTCTCCCGGCCGTTCCGCGGGTCCATATCTTTGCGGGGAAGGCTGCGCCTGGTTACGTTCGAGCAAAGCTGATCATCAAGCTCGTAAATAACATCGCCAACGTGGTGAATTCTGATCCGCGAACATCCGATCTGCTAAAGGTTGTTTTTCTGCCCGACTACAAAGTTTCGCTGGCCGAAATTATCATTCCCGGGGCCGATCTCAGCGAGCAGATTTCGACTGCCGGCATGGAGGCTTCGGGAACCAGCAACATGAAGTTTGCGATGAATGGAGCGCTCACTGTGGGAACGCTTGACGGCGCGAATGTTGAGATGCTGGAAGAGGTCGGAGCGGACAATATCTTCATCTTCGGCCTGCATGCCGCGGAGGTTCAACGGCAGTGGTCGGAGGGGTATTCTCCATGGGATTGGTATCACGGGGATTCTCGCATCAAGCGTGTCCTCGACAGCCTTGCTGCCAACGCGTTCTCTGAGAGGGAGCCTGGCATCTTCGACCCCATTCGCAGAGCCTTGCTTGAAGAAGGGGATCACTACCTTCATCTCGCCGATTTTGGTTCCTACGTCGCGGCTCAAGACAAAGCTTCGGAGACTTTCCTCGACCCCGCCTCGTGGAGTTCGAAGGCGATTCTAAATGTGGCGCGGATTAGTAAATTCTCCAGCGACCGAACCATTCGAGAATACGCAGAAGGCATTTGGAACGTTGTCCCTGTCCATCCAACCCGTGGGAATTGATCGGCAGTGAAAATACTTCTCGTTGACGACGATCCTATCGCGCGCAAGATTCACTCCATGCTGTTGCAGGCACAGGGCCATGAGGTCGAAGAGGCTTCCGACGGTGAAGAGGCGTGGCGGTTGGTTCAGGAAAGTCCAATCAGCTTTGTCGTGAGTGACTGGATGATGCCGCGCCTGGCAGGCGTGGACCTGTGCCGGAAGATTCGGGCGGCGGCTTTCGATCACTACGTCTATGTCATTCTTTGCACGTCGAGGGGAGAGAAGGCCGATCTCATTGAAGGAATGGACGCCGGTGCTGACGATTTTCTGGTCAAGCCGGTCGGTCACGAGGAATTGAGGGTAAAGGTACGGGCCGGTGAACGGGTATTGAGCCTTGAGCAGGGACTTGCCTGCAAGAACAAGGAGCTTGCCCGGATTAACTCTCAGCTCGAATCCTCCCACAAGCGCATTGAAGAAGATCTCAGGGCGGCTGCGTGGATGCAGCAGCGATTGCTTCCGTCTACAACGTTACAAGCGAACGGACTGAGATGCCAATGGCGATTGGAGCCTTCAGGCTATGTGGCCGGAGACATTTTTAACTTTTTTGCGATGGATGATCACGTGGTCGGTTTCTATCTTCTCGATGTCTCCGGCCACGGAGTCCCAGCGGCAATGCTTTCGGTTACTCTGAGTATGATTCTGACGCCAGATGTGGCTCGGGGGAGCCCTCTCAAGCGCATGAATCGGTCGAATCAACAAGCCGAGATATTGTCTCCCGGGGATGCCATTCGCGAATTGAATCACCGCTTTCAGTCGAAGGATGACCGCTATTTCACGATGATTTACGGATTGTTCGACACACGGTCAGCGCGTCTGCAGATCGCCCAGGCTGGTCATCCTGGACCCATTCTGATTTCAAAGGATGGTCAATCTCGGATTCTTGGCACGGGAGGCATGCCGATTGGACTCTGGCCTGAGATCGAATTCGACTGCAATGAACTGTCGGTAACCGCTGGAGATCGATTGCTGCTTTACTCAGACGGAGTTACTGAGTCACTGAATCCGGATGGCGAGCCATTTGGAGAGGAACGGCTGCTGTCATTCCTGGCAAATACTGCAACGCAAACCCTCGATAGAGTGCTGGACGGGTTGCTAAAAGAGACCCGAAGCTGGCGACAGGGGGGAATCCCGGGAGATGATGTATCGCTCCTGGCAATTGAACTGAGCGAGGACCTGGCTCCGAGTGGCACATGAGCGGCACTTCGACACGGCAATTCGACATGGCACCTTGACACCTGATCGCAAATACGGGGGAGTAATGAGATTTGAAGAACGGACGGTAGGCAAAGTATTCATCGTAAAGGTCCTGGAGAGCCGCATAGCCGCAGAGGGCACGGCACGCTTCAAGGCTGACATTATCGAATTCGTGAACCAGGGGCATCGGACGCTTGTTCTGGATTTGAGCGATGTCACATTCATCGATTCAAGTGGTTTGGGGGCTTTGATCGCGAGCCTCAAGGTACTGGGCGACGACGGCGAGCTGGCGCTTTGCGGGGCACGCGAGACGGTGTCGAATATGTTCAAACTGACGCGAATGAACAAGGTTTTCCGGATGTTCAACAACCCTGAAGAGGCTGCGGCCGCGCTGGCCTAGCCGAAGGAGACACCCCTTGAAGGGCGTCCACTTTGCCATTGATAGTGAACTCGCCAACGTGTCTCTCGTCGCCGTTGCGGTGAACAGAATATCCCTGCATTTGGGCTTGGATGAAACCAGTGCAGGAGAGCTGGAGTTGTGTATTTCTGAGGCTGTGACGAATGCGATTCGCCATGCATATCACGATGAGCCGGGTCACACAGTGGAGATCCAACTGGCTTTTCGAGCGGGTCAATTGCGCTTGGAAGTATCCGACTGCGGAACTTTGATGCCTGAAGAGCAGGTGCGCAGGCTACGCGACGGCCCTTTAAGTCTCGAACTCGAATCCGACGACCGAAGCTCGATCTCGGAAGGCGGCCGGGGATTGACAATCATTCACCAACTCATGGACGAGGTTTTCTACGACGAGGTCGGTAATCACAATCGAATCATCATGATAAAGCATCTTGCGACACCCCAGGTCGAATGATAGGCCCCAAGAATAAGTCCGTTGGACCGTTAAGCCGCATCGAATGTGGTCTTGCATTTGTATCTAGATGAAGCGTTTTGGGTTATTACCATCGATCCACAAGAATAGATTGGCTGAGCGAATCAAGGCAGGTTTAACCTATCCATAACCATATGAATCCATTGATGTTGTGCGCATTCGAAGCGCATCGAGATCCCATCACGTCAATCACATGACCCAAATGTGCTAAAGACAGACACATTTCATAGGTCCAAGATTATTAATAATCCCGAGGCACATATGTATCTAGTTCCAGCGCTGACCGGCTCGTACAACTACGGCTTGGTCGCGGTATCTGTTCTTATCGCCATTCTCGCTGCATACGCAGCTCTCGAACTGGCAGGCCGCGTCACTGCAACACGTGGATTTGCCCGATCTGTTTGGCTTTGTGGGGGAGCCATTGCGCTTGGCCTCGGTATTTGGTGCATGCATTACGTAGGAATGGAGGCATTTCGCCTTCCCGTGCATGTCCTGTACGACTGGCCGACTGTATTCCTCTCAATGGTTGCGGCCGTAGTCGCGTCGGCGGTTGCCCTCTTTGTGGTTAGCCGCAAGACAATGGGTGTCCTGGCTGCCGCGATCGGAAGCCTCTTCATGGGGTCCGGAATTGCAGCCATGCACTACATCGGAATGGAAGCCATGCGCCTTCCTGCGATGTGTTCCTACAACCTGCGCATCGTGACGCTTTCCGTAGTTCTTGCGGTAGTCATTTCCTTTGTTGCCCTCATCATTACTTTTTCCATTCGCAATCAATCCACCTCCTTCAGCCTGCGCAAGACCTTGTCCGCACTGATCATGGGCTTGGCGATACCGGTCATGCATTACGTGGGGATGGCGGCGGTTACTTTCAGGCCTATGTCCATGAATCCAAAAAGTCTTATTCATGCCATTGACATATCGTATTTGGGGCTCGGCGGCATTGGCGTGGTGACGGCGTTTGTGCTGACCTTTGTGTGCTTTTCGGCGATTCTGGATCGGAAGCTTTCTCTCCAACATATGGAAATGGCGCTGGCGGAGCAGCGTCACCACGTAGAACTCGAACGTCAACGGGCGAAAACCGCCGAGCTGAGTAATAAGGCCAAGAGCGAATTCCTGGCAAACATGAGCCATGAGATCCGAACGCCTCTCAATGGCATCATCGGCATGACCGATCTCGCCCTTGAAACCGAACTGACGCGCGAGCAACGCGAATATATGCAGACGGTCAAGCTGTCCGCGGACGCTCTCCTCGATGTCATCAACGATATCCTTGACTTCTCCAAGATTGAGGCCGGAAAAGTCGAACTTGAACACATAGAGTTCGATCTCTGTTCGTGTATTGAAGACGCTCTCAAGACGGTCGCGCTCCGTGCAGATGAGAAGGGTCTAGAACTGCTCTGCGAAATCTCGCCAGAGGTCCCCGCGTCAGTCTTGGGCGACCCTGGACGTTTGCGCCAGGTGATACTCAATCTGATTGGGAACGCCGTGAAATTCACTGAACAGGGCGAAGTGGCGCTCAAGGTTCAGCTTGATGTGATTGAAGAGAAGTTCAGTACGCTCCACTTCATGGTCAATGACTCCGGTGTGGGCATCCCATCAGATAAGTTGGAATCGATCTTTGAATCGTTCAGCCAGGCAGACACGTCGACTACACGTGAATTTGGCGGTACCGGTCTGGGCCTTACGATTTCGCGGTGTCTCGTACAAATGATGGGTGGGCGAATTTGGGTGGAGAGCCTTGTGGGACGAGGGTCTTGCTTCCATTTCACCGCCCGCTTCGGCGAATCCACCTGTCAATCCACTGCCAGGCCGGTCATGCTCGCTCCATCCGTTCTGGTGGGGGCGAGGGCACTCATTGTGGACGACAATCGTACCAATCGCCGGATTCTGGAAGGTATTGTTTCGCGATGGGGTATGCTTCCGGCGGTCGCGTGCGATGGTGAACAGGCACTCACCCTTTGCGAGGCTGCCATCGAAGAGGGAAGGCCATTCAGCCTGATCCTGACTGATATGCACATGCCAAAGATGGACGGTTTTGGGCTCGTCGAGCGTCTGAAAGCGAACCCCGTTTCGAGCAGCCCCACAATCATGATGCTCACCTCAGGTGGCCAGCGCGGCGACGCACAAAAGTGCCAAGAGCTAGGCATTGCAGCCTATCTCCTAAAGCCGGTCCGCCAGTCCGAACTTCGTGAGGCTATTATTCGCGTTCTTTCCTCACGAGATTCGAAGGAGTCGGCACTCATGGTCACTCGCTCGTCGCTTCGCGAGCCATCCGAATCGAGAAAGACCCTCAAGGTTCTTCTCGCAGAAGATAACCTCGTTAACCAAAGGCTCGCAGCGCGCTTGCTGGAAAAACGAAACCATAGCGTTACGGTAGTTTCCAACGGAAAAGAGGCGCTTGCCGCCTTGGATGCGGAAGCCTACGACCTGGTACTCATGGACATTCAGATGCCGGAAATGGACGGCTTTGAGGCAACCGCAATCCTTCGCAGACGTGAGAAGGCCACTGGAAAGCATCAGCAGGTCATTGCGATGACCGCCCTCGCAATGAATGGAGACAAAGAGCGGTGTTTTGCCGCAGGAATGGACGGTTACTTATCCAAACCTATTCGCCAACAGGAACTGGACGAGGCACTCGATTCACTAATCGAACCAGAGGAGAACTTGTCGGCTCCGAGCAATCCCTCTCCGACTCCCAGCGATTCAGTGGAGGTCGTTCAACTTCTTGATCGCATCGATGATGACCGGTCATTTCTTGCAGAGCTGGTAGAGATTTTTCGTCGCGAGTATCCCGAAAATGTCAAGGCTGCCCAACGAGCAATCGAAGGACAAAATCCTGGTGACCTTCAACGTGTCAGCCACACCCTCAGGGGCGCTCTCGGGAATCTTGCAGCGACCGGCGCCTCGGCCATGGCGGCGGAGTTGGAGGCAGCGGGCCGGGAGAGAAATCTACTTGGAGCGCAAGGGATTCTCGACAAACTCATTCCTGAACTTGGCAATGTGCTCAGGGCGCTTGAGGCGCTCTGCCCAGTAGCTGCTCAATGAAGATACTAGTGGCTGATGACGACTCGCTATCTCGGACGCTGATGGGGCGAACGCTGGAGAAGTTCGGTTATGAGGTGATCCACGCCGAAAATGGGCGAATCGCAGCCGAGATTCTCTCAAAAAGCGATGGTCCGAGGCTCGCACTGGTCGACTGGATGATGCCCGAACTCGACGGCCCGGGGCTTTGCCGTGAAGTACGGGATTTGAACCGAGATGGCTGCTATACCTATATAGTTTTGCTCACATCCAAACAGAGCAGCGAGGATATCGTTGCGGGTTTGGAAGCCGGAGCAGACGACTACCTCACCAAACCGTGCCAACCCGCGGAATTGAGAGCGCGCCTTCGTACCGGTTGCCGTATCCTGTCGCTGGAAGAGAAGCTGATTCAGGCTCGTGATGAAATGCATTACAAGGCCACTCACGACGCCCTTACAGCAATCTGGAATCGGGGCACAATTCTCTCTCTCATGAAAACCGAGCTTGAACGATCCAATCGTGAAAGACAGTCGACTTCCTTCCTGCTATGTGATATCGACCATTTCAAGCAGGTCAATGATCGGCACGGCCATCTCGTGGGAGATATCGTTTTGCAGGAGATTGCACAAAGGCTGATTGCGGCCGTTCGCTCTTACGACTTCGTGGGACGTTATGGAGGCGAAGAGTTTTTAATTATTCTGAGCCACTGCGATGAGTCGACCCTTGTGGCGCGATCAGAGCGCATTCGTGCAGCGATTGCGTCTCAGCCAATCATCGCAGGCAGTAAGGAGCTCCCGGTGTCCATGAGTGTTGGCGCCATCACATGCAGGAATTGGAATCCGAGTATCCCGATCGAGCGTATACTTGCTCGGGCAGATACAGCCCTTTACAGAGCCAAGGCCGAAGGCCGTAACCGAACAGCGCTTGCAGATGAATTGACACCAGCATGAGTTGCTTTTTCTTACAGGTTTCCGAGATTCACACCAAAGGGGTCAATTCCGCTATCGGCGGCCCTGGCAAACGACACCGTTTCACATTCCGAGCCGACTCGGATGTCGAAGCAGACAAGAGCGGTCATGAGTGAATATCAGGGTAAGCCTGATACGATGACGCGGCTATTCCGCATTCTTGTTGTGTGCGTGACGGCTTTCCTCCTCTTTCAACTAATCAGTCTCTATCTCAGCTGGCAAAAACAGGCAATGCTCGGTGGCGCGATGATGCTGGTTGGGCTCCTGGCCAACCGTTTCTCCGCCTCGCGCGTAGTGACGATCGCGCTGATGATGGTCTCAATGATTGCCACCTTTCGCTACGGTTGGTGGCGCGTACATTTGCTGGTGGATTTCTTCTCGGACGAATCGAACACCCGCGTTGGGGTCGATGCGGTATTTCTTGTGCTTCTGATTTCGGCCGAGTTATATACGATTCTGATCATGGTGCTGGGCTACATGCAAACGGCGTGGCCGCTGCATCGGAGGCCCATTGCGCTGCCGAGCGACGAAACACAATGGCCCCATGTGGATCTGTTGATCCCGACCTACAATGAGCCATTGTCACTGGTGCGATATACGGCGCTGGCTGCCCTGAACATTGATTATCCGCCGGAGAAACTGCACGTTTATATCCTGGACGACGGTACCCGTGAAGACTTTAGTGAGTTTGCTGCCCTGGCCGGAGTCGGTTATGTGACGCGCGCAGAGCATGGTCATGCCAAGGCCGGCAATATTAACCATGCGCTGACGTTGATGAATTCGCCGTACGTCGCCATATTCGATTGCGATCACGTTCCAACTCGCAGTTTCTTGCAAGTGACGCTTGGGTGGATGCTCGCTGATCCGGTTCTGGGAATGCTGCAGACTCCTCATCACTTTTACTCGCCGGATCCTTTCGAACGGAACTTGCTGCAGTACAAGACAATTCCCAACGAGGCTGAACTGTTTTACGGAATTGTTCAGGATGGCAACGACTTTTGGAATGCGACATTCTTCTGTGGCTCTTGTGCGTTGATCCGGCGTGCTGCGCTCAACACGGTTGGGGGCATTGCGACAGAAACCGTGACCGAGGACGCCCACACGTCTCTTCGCATGCAAAGACACGGATACAACACCGCATATATCAACATCCCGCAAGCCGCCGGCCTGGCAACGGAGACCCTCGCCGCCCACGTGGGGCAACGCATCCGATGGGCCCGCGGCATGATTCAGATATTGCGCACGGATAATCCATTGTTCGGCCGAGGTCTCAAGTTTACCCAGCGATTGTGCTACTTCAACGCGATGGCCCACTTTCTATATTCGGTGCCACGCCTCGTGTTTCTGCTCGCACCCCTCGCTTATCTGCTCCTTGGGCGAACAATCATTCCGGGGTATTGGGTAGCGATCCTGGCGTATGCGTTTCCTCATTTAATCCTGTCAAGCATGACAAATTCTCGTATGCAAGGCCGGCATCGGCACTCCTTTTGGAATGAGATCTATGAGTCTGTTCTAGCGCCGTACATACTGGCGCCCACATTGCTGGCACTTATCAATCCCAAGTTAGGCAAGTTCAACGTTACCGATAAGGGTACGACCCTTAAGGAAACGCAGTTTGACCGAAAGATTGCAACCCCGACACGTTGGCTGCTGTTCCTTAATTTCGTAGGGTTGATCGCAGTGCCTTACCGGCTTTTTGTAACTGATCCGCAACACCCTGGCGCTGTCATTATGAACATGGTCTGGGTGCTGTTCAACATTGTGATTCTTGGCGTGGCCGCCGCGGTTGCTCTCGAACAGAAACAACGGCGTGGCTCGGTTCGTATTGAAGCTGAACTCCCGCTGCGGATGACCATGCCTGGAGGGCAACACTTCGACACGAACTCGATAGACATGTCTGTTGGCGGGGCATCGATCAAGATGCCACCCAAAGCTCACTTCAGCCCAGGCGACGTGGTGAAAATCGCTTTTCCGACGCTTACTGGGACCGACGAGATCCGCGGTCAAGTTGTCGGCATCGTCGGCGACTCGCTTCGTGTCGCGTTCCAGTTGGATACGATCCCGGAACAGGAAGTGCTCACGCGCGCGTTGTATTCGCGGGCCGATGCATGGCTCCACTCAGCAAATCTAAAGGAAGTTGACCGCCCCCTTATCAGTCTTGGTCGGGTCATGGTGTTATCCACCTACGGAATCTATCAAGTGTGTCGAAGCCTGTTTCCCGAAAAGAGAAAGTCGGATGCCGTGACGCGAATAAAGACGGCCGCACTCATTCTGACTATTCTTGCCTTGGGAAGTTGCTGGCGAGGGTTTGCGATTGGCAGGCAACAGAATGCTGGGACGAGCGCTTTGGAAGCTGGACAGGAGTCGCATGTACCGCGCACTTCGGCTGGAGCTAACACACCTGTAGGCACCGAAAAGGGTCGCGCTCAGAATCTTGCTGAAATTGGGCAATCTTTAGAAGTAAACAGCGCAAACCTCCAGGTAATTAGCCTTAAAAATATGGGCATAAAGAGCGCAATTGAAATGCGCGGCCCGCACTCTTACTCTGCAGTCCATTTCACTCTCTCTCATCAGTTGGTTCCGAAACAAGGGACCCTGATTTTGAATTACACGATCGACTCAAGTCTCGATCCAATGTCGACGACGCTCCAGATAAACCTCAATGGGACAGGTATCGCCACACTCCACCCCACGCCGAATCCCGGCGGTCGAGACGGGCTTATCAATGTGCAGATCCCGGTGTCGAGTGATTTGTTGGTGCGAAACAACGCTCTCACTTTCGAGTTTACCGGGAGCGCGGTCATGGAGCGCGAAGAGCAGGCCAAGGCCCACGTTCTTTGCCGCATTTTTCCGGCCTCGACGTTCGAGGTGGTGGGCGAATGGCTTCGGCTGGGCAACGATTTAAGCCATCTGCCATTACCTTTGCTCGACAATGAACTCCAGACCGCCACCACAATCCCATTCGTTTTCCTGACACCGCCCAGCGCAAAAATGCTCGAAGCAGCAGGTGTCGTTGCCTCATGGTTTGGGGTCATGAGCGGCTCGCAATCGGTCCGATTCGCTGCCTCTCTGTCTGAAATCCCATCCGGTAACGCTGTTGTCCTGTCCAGTGATCGATCGATGCTGCCGGTATCTCTTCAAGTTCCCACGGGGCAAGGGCCCATCCTCGCGCTTAGAAACAATCCCGGTGATCCGATTGGAAGCCTGCTGGTGCTCGCTGGTGATAGTGAAAGTGACGTTCTCGCAATGGCGAGGACACTGGCGCTGCAACGAGAAAACCGCTCTGGGGATAATGCAACGGGATCAAGCATGATGGGCGATACCCTCGAGTCTCCGTCACAGTTCCCGGCGCCAACCCGTCTTCGAGATGATGCGCCACGCTGGCTGCCAATCAGCAAGGCGGCACCCTTGGCCAGTTGCCCGGCGGATGGCAGCTTCCATACCGATGGATCATCGCCGATCCCAATTTACTTTCATACTCCACCCGATTTGTTTTACGGCGAGAAGCAGAGCTTGGACCTGCATCTCAAGTATCGCTACGACGCCCATCTTGTAGCTCCGGGGTCAGCGTTGCGCGTGATGGTGAATGGATCATTGGTAAGTGAAATCCCCCTTCCTCCAGGGGCCGGCACGATCAACCATCAAAGGGTAGTGCTGGTTCCGATTGAGGATATGCGGCCATTTGGCAACACCATTCAGTTCAGCTTTGATTTCGTACCGGCGAATCGGGATACGGGATCGGATGCGGTCTTGTCGGGTGAGGTTCTTTGTGACTCTGCGCTCGATTTGCATGGGCTTGGATTGTGGGCGAAGATGCCAAATCTCCAGCTCCTTGCCGATGCGGGGTTTCCGTTTACGCAGTTTGCTGATTTGTCACGGACCAATGTGGTACTTCCCAACTCTCCGAGCCAAGCAGAGGTTGCTCTGTATCTTCAATTGATGAGTCAGTTCGGTTCCCAAACTGGGTACCCAGCCATTCGAATCTCGGTTACAGGGCCGAGCAATGTCATTAGCGTGGGCCGCGATTACCTTGTGATTGGGACGATTGCCGATCAACCGGCTTTCGACTCTCTGGCGCCGATTCTTCCCGCAACTCTCGACAGCGCTGGAATCCATATCAAGCCAAAGCAGGGAGTATCTGGCAACCTTATGGCGCTTCAAAGAACGGCCACGGATCGATGGTCATCGCTGATGGGAAGGGTAGCGCCTGCGGTGCCAACTCCCGATGACTTGGCCCTGGGAGACGTACTTGTCGAGGAGATTCAGTCTCCCGTGTCACCTGATCGATCCATCGTCACCATCACGCTGCGACAGGATTCGATCGCTGATCAGTTTGCCGGAATGTTTCTGGATACTTCCCGGCCCGCCGATACGGGGGGCTCGCTGATCCTTTTGAGGAACTCGACACTCAAGTCTATTGCGAGTGACGTTGCACCCTATCACGTAGGAGACATCAGCGGTTACGCCAGGATGCGCATCTTTTTTACCGAATACTTCTACGCTCTACTGATTATCGCTCTCGCCCTTAGCTTTCTCTGTGCTCGCTTCGCACACGCGTGGATGGCGTGGCACGCGCATGAAAGACTAAAGCTGGTGTCGGTCGCTGAGGACACGGTTGGCCCTGAACAATCTGCCGAGATCTGACATAACTGCCATCGGTGCTAGGCAATTGGTGGGCGCGGTGTATCCAACCGTTGGTGGTTCGACAATATGATAAACTTCGAGCTAATTCTTGAAATACAAGCGGCAAAGCCCCGCATTGCAAATGCGAGGGCTGCCAAGGATACTGGCGCATCAACTTTGGCAATCAGTGCCGAAGGACCGTAAAGGCGTTTTCAGATTGATGTGCAATCGAGAGGAGATTTCCCGGGAATGGACGAAGAGCAGATTTACGCTCGGCTTGAAGGCGTGTTTCAAGATGTCTTCGACGAAGATTCGATTAAGGTAACTCCGGAGCTGTCTGCCAAGGACGTAGATGGCTGGGACAGCCTTTCGCATATTCGGCTCATCCTGACCGTAGAAAAGGCCTTCAAGGTCAAATTTTCGACGTCGGAGATCGGTAGGCTTGAAAAGGTTGGGGACTTGGTCGCGCTCATCAGGGCACGAGCCTAAGACTGTCACTCAGCTACCAAACCGCAGTGATCCCGATATAAAATCATCTCGACTGCAAAGATGAGTTCAGATGTGTTATTCCAATCAAACTCAAGATCTGACAATCTTTCTGGTCGTGCAGTTTTTGCACGCAATTTGAGTTTCTCTTCGAAGATCGGGAAAGCGCGGACGGTAACCTGACCAATGAATTTGCTTTATTCAGAATTGCAGTGGCTGCCCCGCGCTCCCCATGAGATCTCTGAAAAGTTGAAGGCGTTGAGTCATGCCGAGGGTCCATTGGGGCGTCAACTGCAAGCACTGGCACTGCACGCACTGGACCTAAACCAACTGACAAAACTTGCCAAAGCAATTGGCAAGGCGAACTCCGTCGGGAAGTCGCTTGAC
>JANXQR010000112.1 GCA_025353435.1 Acidobacteriota bacterium
CACCAGCAGCAGCAAAGCAGCCATCAATTACACGGTCTCTGCCGTCAGCAAGGGCGGCTGGCTTAGCGCCGCGGCCAACACCGGAGCTACCCCCGGCTCCCTCAAGATCACCGCGAGTCCGTCCGGTATGGCGGCCGGAACCTATACAGGCACCGTCATCTTGACGAGTCCCGACGCGGCCAACGCTTCGCAGGCTGTCGACGTGTCTTTCACAGTGACCGCGGCCACCCTTCCAACACTGAACATTCTGCCCGCCACTCTCTCCTACACTGCGCACGCCGGCGAGGTAACGCAGACTCCGCAGGTTGTCAACATCAACGCCGGCAGCGCGCCCATCAAATACACCACCTCTACCGCGTCCGCATCCTGGCTGCACGCAACACCTGCCAACGGCTCGGCGCCCGGCTCCATGAACATCTCTGTGTCTCCGGCGGGTCTTGCCCCCGGCGCGTACACCGGCGCGGTCACGGTATCCGCTGAAGGCGTAGCGAACAGCCCCCAGGCTGTTTTTGTCACCCTCACTGTGAGTTCCAAGCCGGTTCCCAAGCTGACGGTGAGCCCAGCGTCCATGTCCTTCACGGTGCAAGCCGGCGCCAAGCCGCCTGCGGGTCAGACCATTGCAATGGTTAGCACGGGTGAGGCGTTCGGCTTCAAGGTGGCAACCGGCAGCTCGGCTGCGTGGCTCGCCGCCACACCGGCCGACGGCCAGACGCCGGGAAGCATCACCGTCTCAGTCAACCCATCCGGACTCGCCGCAGGCACTTACGACGGCAGCGTTTCGATTGCGGCCACCGAAGCGGGCAACTCGCCGCGGATCGTGCCCGTGACGCTCGTGGTCACACCCGCCGGAAAAAGATAAAGCCGACTCAGGGGCAGATAGTGCAACTTAGGTTGCCCCGGTCCCTCGCATTTGGGGACCGGGGATGACCGATGACGTTGGTCTCGCTCTTGATGTCCGGAACGAAATGAATCTCCATACTTCGGCTTCTCGAAAGTCTTCCTTGAACTAGTCAAAGTTCCGAGCGTGTATCCGCCTGTGCGACAATCATGAGCGCCCTGCTCATCGAGCCCTAGATTTCCCTCCCGAAAGATCAGCCATCTCCGCACATTTGAATTGTTCTTGCATTTTCCCAGGGGTGGAGTTAATTTACTAACTGGTTAGTTTAACCAAACGGTTAGTTAATGATGAACGATCAACCCACTGCCGCGCCGAACGCCGCCCCAAGTGAACGCTCCGCCGAGACCCGCGGCCGCATTCTTGACGCCGCGCTCAGCGAATTCGCTGCCCACGGTCTGGCTGGCGCACGCACGGAGCGCATCGCTACGGCCGCAAGCGTGAATAAAGCCCTTCTTTACTACTACTTCGAAAGCAAGGAAAAGCTGTACCTGGCCGCCCTGGAAATGATCGCCGTCCGGATTCGCGACAGTACGATGGCTGTCTTTCTGCGGGAAAGCAGCCCTGGCGAACGCGTGCTCCGCTCGGCCCTCAACCACTTTGACCGCATCGTGGGCCAGCAGGAATTTCAAAGCCTCATGCAGCAGGAGATGATTCGCCTCCACAAGGGCGAGTCCGGGGTGATGCCTCTTCTGGTTAAAAAGGTCTTCGAGCCGACACTTATTATGTACCGGTCCATGGTCCGCGAGGGCATCACTTCTGGTGAGCTGATCGAGGCGGATTGGATGCAAATCCAATTGGCGACCATCGGAGCAAACGTCTTCTATTTCCTGAGCGCACCAATCTGGCGCCTGGTTACAGGGGACGATCCTCTCACCGTTCAATCGCTGGCAGCGCGGCGCAAAGCCGTTGTCGAATTCCTCGGTCAGGCACTTTTCAAAGACCGGCAACACGGCGCGGCCCTTGCCGCCAAAGTGTTTGCCGACACCCCGATGCCTCTCATCGAAAGGGATCGGCTCAAATTCGGGAGGAACGTGTGAACGCGCGCAATCGAGTATTCATGATTCTGGGCCTGCTGACAGTGGGCTCGCTCATCTGGTATTTGCTCACCGCCCGGACCAGCGGTGATTTGCACTTGATCGGCACCGTTGATGCAAATGAGGTGCAGGTGAGCGCAAAAATTCCCGGCCGCATCCAGTCACTCCTTGTCGAGGAAGGACAGCAGGTTACCGCGGGCCAACTCATCGCTGTGATCGAGAGTGACGATCTTGCCGCCGCGCATGCTGCAGCCGAGGCCACAGTTGCCAGCAACCAGCAAAAGCTCAACGAGACCATCGAGACCGAACGGCAGACGCAGGGAGAAACTTCCAGCCAGATCGTGAATGCTGAGGCGCAAGTTCGCGCCGCACAGGCAGCGCTCGCCCAGTCGCAGGCAAACCTTGCCAAACAACAGGCGGATACTGACCGGACCGTTGCGCTGGCCAAGCAAGGCATTACGAGTACGCAAGCAAGTGAAGTGGCTGTAGCCAGCCTCAAAGCCGATCAGGCTGCCATTGAATCGGCGAAGGAAAATATCGCTGCGGCTGAAGCCTCACTACGCCAGGCGCGCGCGCATGCGTTGCAGACCAACGTTGCGGCCCACACGGTTGCCTCCACGCGGGACCAGGTAAAGAATTCCCGCGCTCTCGCCAACCAGGCCTCGATTGAGATTGGATACTCGAAGGTCTTTGCGCCCGTCACCGGCAAGGTTGACGTGTGGGCCGCGCGTCAGGGTGAAGTTGTCGGCGCCGGCTCCACCATCGTCACCATTATGGACCTGGGCCAGACATGGATCTACGCGCCTCTGCCGGAAACGCAAGCCGACACGGTGCAACTCGGGGATCAGTTGCGCGTCGTCATGCCCAGCGGCGCAACGATGCAAGGCAAGGTCATTGCCAAATCCGCTGAAGCCGATTTCGCCACGCAGCGCGACATCAACGGCAGCCGCAAGCGCGACAT
>JANXQR010000142.1 GCA_025353435.1 Acidobacteriota bacterium
TTCAAGCCGTTTGTTTATGCGACGGCGTTTGCGACCGCGGTGGAGGGCACGCCGCTGCAGGGTCAGGACAAGTTGTTTTCGCCGGTGACCATACTGAACGATCAGCAAACGACCTACGAGGTGGGCGACAAGGAATACACGCCGCGCAACATGCACGGCGAGTATCACGATGAGGTGACGGCGCAGTATGCGCTGATGCGGTCGTTGAACAATGCGACGATCTCGCTGGCGTCGATGGTTGGGTTTGACCGGGTGGCAGCGCTGGCGCGGGAAGCGGGAGTGAAGAGCGCGCGTGCAACGCCGTCGATGGCGATTGGATCGTATGACGCGTCGCCGATGGATATGGCGGGGGCCTACACGGTGTTTGCCAACGGAGGGATGCACATTGATCCGTGGATGGTGGCGAGTGTGCGGACCGCAACAGGCGATATCATCACCGACTACACGCCGACGTCGAAGCAGATACTTGACCCGCGCGTGGCCTATCTAACGACCAGCATGATGGAGAACGTGCTGCGCGGCGTGGGTACGGGTGCGGGGGTGCGCAACATGGGATTCGTGGCGCCGGCGGCAGGCAAGACCGGGACCAGCCACGATGCGTGGTTTGCGGGATTCACGAGCAACCTGCTGTGCATTGTTTGGGTGGGCAACGACGATTACACCGACATCAAGCTGCAGGGTGCGCACGCGGCGGGACCGGTGTGGGCGGAGTTCATGAAGAAGGCCGTGGCACTGCCGCAGTACTCGGATACGAAGGAGTTTGTTCCGCCGCAGGGCGTGGAGATGGTGAACCTGGACAAGGTGACGAACCTGCTTGCCGACAGCGCTTGCCCGGATGACTACACGGCGGCTTTTTTGGATGGGACCGCGCCGACGGATACGTGCGATCATCCGCCGGATCATCGCAATATCATCCAGAAGATTTTTGGATTAGGCGGGAAGCCGGGCAATTGATTTATCTCGGGCGACCGACCCGAAGGCCTACCTGAGGGGCTTAAGACCAGCTACTTAATTGGGCACCTTCGGCACGATTGAACAGCTTGCTGAAAAAGTCCCGAACTTGGACGATAAGCTCCGAAAGCATACCTCAGGGGCTGAAGCCCCACTGATTTTGTTGGCTTTTTGCGGGGGTTGAAACCCCCGCCTCCCTCCGTTTCGAGTTTTTCAGCAAGCTGTGAAGTCGTGTCGTGACTGGTTTTCTTGCTTGAGCCAAGGCTTGTCCGTGATTGGTGAATCTTCAGATAGGCACGACTCAGTCCTGACCTGCCCATTCAAAACTGGCTCGCCCATGGATTGGGCGGGATGCCATTCGTCACATTCCTGTGGTTATACCACAGGGGTGTGTGGGATGCTTATGTGGTAATGCCACAGGGGAGAGTCGATGTCACCCGAGAAATTGGATTTGCTGCAGGGGACCTTGGATTTGATGGTGCTGCAGACGCTGGCCGTGATGGGGTCGATGCACGGGTACGGGATTGCGCGGCGGATTGAGCAGGTGAGTGCGGACGAGGTGCTGCTGAACCAGGGGACGATTTACGCGTCATTGGTGCGGATGGAGCAGCGCGGGTGGATCGGGTCGCAATGGGGCGTGTCGGGGAATAACCGCAAGGCGAAGTTTTACGCGATTACTGAGGCGGGCACGCGGAAGCTGGCTGAGGAAGCGGCGCATTGGGAGCGGCTTACGGGCGTGATGGATCGGGTGCTGGGCATGAATACCGATGGCGGCGAGGAGCCGGCATGAGCGATTTAAGGCGAGGGCTGGGCCGGTTCGCCGCGTTCTTCCGTGGGCGGTTGCTGGACAGGGAACTGGAAGCGGAGATGGCCTCGCACCTGGCGATGGCGATCGACGAAAACATGGAGCGGGGCATGACTGCGGTTGAGGCGCGCAGGCAGGCATTGCTGCGCTTTGGCGGAGTGGAGCAGGCGAAGAACAGACATCGTGAAGCGAGGAGCATTATGAGCGTTGAAATTCTGATGCAGGACGTGAAGTACACGTTGCGGACGTTGTGGCGCGCCCCGGGGTTCACGATTGTGGCGGTGCTGATTCTTGGATTGGGCATCGGCTCCAATGTGGCGGTGTTCAGCGTGGTGAATACGCTGATGCTGCGGCCGCTGCCGTTTCCGAATGCGCAGGAACTGGTGTGGATTGCGCCGCCGCCTACGAAATGCGGGTTGAGCTGCGCGACGTATTCGACGGATGCGTATGACGAGTTTCGGATGGGGAGCCGGTCGTACCAGGACGTGACGGGCTACTTTGCGTTTTCGAGCGCAGGGAATCTTGCTCTCAAGATGGGCGATGCGCCGATACCTGCGACCAGTATTGATGTGATTGCGAATTTCTTCGATGTGCTGGGTGTGCAGCCGGCGATGGGGCGGCTGTTCCGGGCTGAGGATGGGCGCAATGGCGCGTCGCCGGTGGTGATGCTGACGGATGCGTGGTGGCGGCGGCAGTTCAACGCGGACAAGGGGATTATCGGGAAATCGTTCGACATGAACGGGCAGCAGACGACGGTGATTGGCGTGCTGCCGCCGACTTTCGACTTTGGAGCAGTGTTCTCGCCGGGCGCGAAGATCGACGCCATTACGCCGCTGAATTTGTATGGGCCGCCGCGGGACTGGGGCAACATCATCACGTTCATCGGGCGGATGAAGCCGGGGGTGACGCTGGCGCAGGCGCGCTTTGATGCAGTGGCGGTGGCTCCGCGGATGTGCTGGAACAACAAGCAGCCGCAATCGTGCGGGAGTTACAAGGATGAAGTGGTGCCGGTGCCGCTGAAGGATTGGGTGAGTGGGCGGCTACGGAGCGCGCTGGTGCTGCTTTGGAGTGCGGTGGGGATGATCATGCTGATTGCGTGCGTGAATCTGTCCAATCTTTTGCTGGCGCGGGCGGCGGCGCGATCGAAGGAGTTTGCGATGCGCGGGGCGCTGGGGGCGAGCCGGATGCGCATTGTGCGGCAACTGCTGACGGAGAGCATGATTTTGTCAGGCGGCGGGGCAGTGGTGGGGCTGATGCTGGCATCGCTGATGGTATGGTGGCTGGCGCACCAGGGTGCGATTGCGCTGCCGCTGTTGAATACCCTGCGGATTGATGGCGCGGCGCTGGGGTGGACGGTGCTGATTGCGGTGGTTGCGGCGCTGCTGTTCGGGATTGTGCCGGGGCTGCGCATGGCGGGCGGCAATCTGCAAGAGACGTTGAAGAGCACAGGCGCGGGGTCGGGGCAGAGCCGGAAACAGGAGCGGGTGCGGAGTGTGCTGGTGGTGACGGAGGTGGCGCTGGCTTGTGTGCTGCTGGTGGGCGCGGGTCTGCTGCTGCGGAGTTTTCTGCATGTGCTGAATGTGGATCTGGGGTTCCAGGCTGATCGCGCGGCGGCGGTGAAGGTGGAGTACGACGACAGCGCGCCGACGCAGGAAGCAAGCGCGGCAAAGCGCGCCAACATATTGCAGCAGATTTTGGCGAGGGTCGGGGCGATTCCCGGCGTGGAAGCGGTGGGGATGACGGACTATCTTCCGCTGACGGGAAATCGCTCGTGGGGTACGCCGTTTCCCAAGGGTGTGAAGCCGCCTGACAAGCTGGGGACGGGGCCGCTGGTGTACGTGATTACGCCGGGGTATTTGCGGGCGATGGGTACGCGAATCAAGGGGCGGGACTTTACATGGGATGACGGGCCGAAGAGCGAAAACGTGGTGATGATCAACAAGTCGTATGCCAATTTTCTGGCGGGATACACGCATTGGCCGAACAACGATGCGCTGGGACAGGTGCTGGACGGCGGCAACAATGCGAATATTCGCGTTGTGGGCGTGGTGGACGATGTGCACACGGAGAGTACGGAGGGCGAGGGCGGGTGGCAGATTTACTATCCGACAACGCAGGCAGGCCCGAGCGGCGCACAGCTTGTTGTACGCACGACGCTGCCGCCGGCAACCCTCGCGAGCAGCGTGATGCGGACGCTGCGGGAGCTGAATCCGAACCAGCCGGCGGCCGAGTTCAAGCCGATCAAGATGCTGGTGGCGCACGCCAACTCGGAGCGGGAGTTCTTCATGATGCTGGTGGGCGCGTTTGCGGGGCTCGGGCTGCTGCTGGCGGCGCTGGGGATCTACGGGCTGATTTCGTATTCGGTGACGCGGCGGACGCAGGAGATCGGAATCCGCATGGCGCTGGGTGCGAGTTCAGGCCGTGTGCTGACGGACGTGATGGGCGGGACGATGCGGCTGGCGATTTGGGGCATTGCGCTGGGGACGGCGACGTCGCTGGCGTTTGCGCGGATTATCACGTCGATGCTGTTTGAGACGCCGCCGTGGGATGTGTCGACTTATATGGCGGTGGTGTTTGTGTTGTTTGTTGTGGCGGCGGTGTCGGGGTATATACCGGCGTTCCGGGCTTCGCGGCTGGATGCGATGGTGGCGTTACGGACGGACTAAGAGACCACGACGCTAGGATCCAGGCTGCAATACTATTGCTGACATGACGGAAATCATCCGGAAGACTAAGAGCCAACATTCGGTGCTCCGAGGGAAGAGGTTTCCTGAACTCCGGCTTGTTGACTGCGGCCTAGGCTATTTGCTTTTGATGTTAGCCGCATCCAACACAATCGCACTTGCCCAAGCAAAACCTGGCGCAACTGGTTCTTCACGGAATGTCGCGAAAACTCCCAGCCGGATCATACCTTCAATCAAGTGCACAGACCCTGAGAGCGCAGTTTCGTGCAAGAGCTTTAAGCAACTGGTTGACGCAAGAGACCATGGAATTCTATTTGAAGTAATGGGTAATCCGGAGGATGCGGGGAGGCATCTT
>JANXQR010000162.1 GCA_025353435.1 Acidobacteriota bacterium
GCCTTGAGAGGCGACGGCGACCCGCGTTGGACCGAAGTCTGGAGCCACATCCGGCTGGGCCAAATCTTCGACATCACCGGCCAGCGTGATCGCGCTGTCAACGAGTACCGCCTTGCCGTGCAAACCAACGACAACACCCAGGGCGCGTTGAACGAGGCCCGCGAGTGGCTGCAGAAACCCTACGTCCGGCCGCCCGATCAATAGTGTTGTCGTGTGAGGTTTACAGAATCGCCTCAAACCCCTTGCGTCGAATCACGTTGAGTAGGGCAAGCGCCGGACCTTTTGGCGTCTTGATTCCCCGCTCCAACTGCGAAATGTAGCCGGGCGTGAGGTTGAGGTAGCGGGCAAACGCAGCCTGGCTGAGGTTGGCGCCTTCGCGCAGGTTGCGAATCTCCTCAGCGGTGACGAGTTGGGCAGCTGCGGGCGGCTCCTTGCCGAGATGACGAACCGTAATCTGCCGATATGTCTCGTCGTCCATGATCCCGATGCGATGCATTCCTTCGGCGGTTTCAAGAAGAGCTTCGGCGAGACGGCTAATTTTTTTGGCTTTCACTGGGGACCTCCACTAATTCACCTTCTGCAATGGCCCGAGCGATTCGTGCCGCATCCGAAGTGAGCCACAAGTACGCGGATTCCCTCGCGGTCACCAGGTCATCTGATTCGATGTTTTCACGGTCGCTCTTGGCAAATCCATACAGGAATATTGCACGGCGCGCCGTCCTATAGGCAATGAGTGTCCGATATCCACCCGACCGCCCTTCACCCGGTCTCGCCACGCGCTGCTTGATCAACCCGCCGCCAAGATCGGCATCCACTGACCCGCTCTCGGCTCGTTCAATCGCCTCTCTCAAACTGGTCGACGAGATTCCCTCACGGCGGGCAAATCGGGCAAACCACTTCGTGGCGAACACCCGCATGTTATCTAGCACTATGAACTATAGCACAAAGTATGAGACTTGACGAACGAGAGAGTCTCTCCCCGCGCCACACAAACACAAACGGCCAGCTCCTCAAGCTGGCCGTTCGCACTTTCCGGGTTGTGTTTCCTTCCCTCTTCGTGGCTCCTCAGCGTGTCCCGCGGGATACGACGTCCAATACTACCGGCGCCAAACCCGTGCCAGACATTTCGAGCTTCTCAGCTGCGGCGAGTGAGAGGTCAATGATGCGGCCCTCTGGCAAGTCACCGCGATCGGTTATGCGAACAACCACCGAGCGCCCGTTTTTGAGGTTCACCACCCTCACCAGAGAGCCGAACGGCAATGTAGGATGACAGGCCGTCATCGCGTACATATCAAACCGTTCACCGCTGGCCGTAATTCGGCCATCAAACGCCTCGCCGTACCAACTGGCTAGGCCGCGAAGCAAGGCCTTCCGCTGGGCTGCGATCGTTCTCCCCAGGTTCAGGGATCCCGGCTTCGCTTTCACGAAAACCGGAACTGAAGGTGGCACACTGGCTGCCGGCTGGGGAACCAAAACGCGCGCTTGAACGGGCCTGGTAAAAACGCAAACTAAAACAACGGCCAGTAGAGCGGACGAAATACCTGCCAACAACCAAATTCGGAGCGGAGCATTCAGGCAAAGTGCGCCTGACCTTCGACGAATTACCATCCCCTTATTTTACTAAAATCCGCTCGAAATGTGACCCTTTTCCGGTCGCAATTCACTGATCGAAAGTCAGACAATTGGTAACCTGTCGCCTAAAGCGTTCCAGGCAAGCGGGTTAGCGGCCGGCGAATTTCGACGATTTTTGCAACTATTTTGGTGCAGATAGGTCCAATTTGATGGATGCAGGGCGCTTTCACCAAGTTGCGCCGTTTCGCAGCCACGGAACGTCCAACCGACTAAGTGAGGAACATTATGAACTCAGTTCAGATTGTTGCCCGGTTCGCACTCTCGGCGGCGCTGATGTCGCCCGTTGCAATGGTCGCGCAGGCGGACGCCGTCGGTGCGGCGCCGGCCCCAATTCCGGCAGAACTTCTGTCCGCCAAAAAGATCTTCGTCTCCAACGCCGGCGCGGACAGTGGGCTCTTCCCCCACCCCTTCAGCGGCGACTCCAGTCGTGGCTACAATGAGCTGTTTGCGGCGCTTCACGGGTTGAGCCAGTACGAGTTAGTCTCCTCGCCCGCGCAGGCTGATCTGGTCCTGGAGCTTCGTCTTGTGGCGCCCAACGGCCCCAAAGATGCCAACAAACAATACGGGTCCGCGGACCCGGTGCCTATGTTTCGCCTGGTGGTCTACGACCGCCCCAGCCACTACGTTCTCTGGACTTTTACCGACTCGATAGAGATCGCCTTCAAGCAACAGACCCACGACCACAATTTCGACGAGTCGATCTCCAACCTGGTGGCTGAATTTCAGGCACTTACGCACGTGCCCCGTGTCGCCGGAGGTCAGTAGCCAGCCGTCAGTAGCTGGCAGGCAGTTCGGTGACCTCCAGGCCATCTTCGGGCTTCAGATAACCCTTGCGCCGGAACCAGTCTTCCATCGCCGGCTGCAACCGCTCGAGCGGCACGCGGTTTCCCGCTTCCAGCAGGCCATCGCCCACGGGCAGCGTATCGTCGAAGATCGCATCGTTGGTGAAGTTGCGCATGGCGAAGTTGTCGATCCAGCGAATGGGGCATGCGTGGCGCATCCCCTCAGAATCAACCCGCTTCACGGCAAGCTTGCGGACGAACATGGGTTGAGTTTATCGGATCATTTGCCGGTGACAACCTTAGCGTCCTTCAGCTGCTCCGTGTCCACCTTGAAACGCTTGTAGTCGTACACCTTGTCAGTAAAGTGCTGGCGCATGTTCTTTACGAGCAGCACGCGCGCAGTCACCATCCCCTCGGCACCGGTCGGCAGCCACAGTCCACCATCAACGGGCGACTGGTCGAAGCGGAAATTCGAGCCCTTCTGCACATTGGCCACTAACCCGCCGCCCACGTGGAAGTTATCTTGAAGCGCTACCTCAAGGTGCGCCACTTCCCGGTCCACTTCATCGATCCAGATCGTGCCCTTCAGTTTCTTTGAAGCGTCCTCGGCCAACCCGTGGGTCTTAGCGTCCTTGCGGCCGACAAAGTCGAACACGATGGTCGGACGCCCATGGAATGCCTCGCGGCGCGGTGAGCCTACATCCATGATGCTCAGAACCTTGCTGATGCTGACCGACTGGCCCTCGAGCGGCTGGTCCGGCGGCGTCTTCTCCGCCTTCTCAACCAGCTTCGTGATTTTCTCGGTCTCTTTTTGCGCGTCGTGTTCGTTCAACGGCTGGCCGTTCTTTTTCACCGTCCGCTCGATCACGTGTCCGTTGACAAAGAAATCCTCATTCTCTGAGGTCTCAGTCTTGGTCACGTTACCCTTCCCATCAATGTCCTGGACAGTTTGCGCCGAAGAGTAGGTGTAGGCCTCGCGCAGCTTTTCCACCTGTTTCTGGTGATTCCGCACTTCTTCGATAAGTTTGCGAATGTCTGGAAGGGGCGCATTTTCTTTGCTTTGCGGCCACAAGGTCACCACGGACCCAAAAACGGCGGCGATTAGCGCAAATTTTGCAACTCCGATGGTGTGCACAGGAGACCTCGCCCAAACGTACTCTGCCCATTGGACCCGAAAGGGCGAGAAAAGTAGTGAAAAGTGCGTTATGATTCAGCAGGTTGGGTACAATAAAGGCTCGGCTGTCAATCGCTTCCCCACATCGAAATTTCACGGTTGAATGGAATCAACCCGGCCAACCGCCTTGCACGGAGAACAACCACTATGCTCAGGCTTTTGCTTCACTGGCTGTTGAGCGCGCTTGCCTTGATCCTTACTTCGAGGCTTGTACCTGGATTCGACGTCCAGGGACTGCGCGCGGCGCTTATCGCCGCAATCGTCATCGGACTGCTCAACGCGACTGTCGGCCTGGTCCTGAAGATTATTACCTTCCCCATCAGCATTCTCACCTTCGGCATCTTTCTGCTCGTAATTAATGGGCTGATGATCCTGGTGGCGTCTGACATCGTGTCCGGATTCCACGTTTACGGGTTTATGCCGGCCGTTTGGGGCGCCGCCATTCTGGCGCTTTTGGGGGTTCTGTTTAAAGCGCTCATCCACGACGTGAAGGACTAGCGACGTGAAGCACTAGCCCAAAACCCTCACTTGCGCGAAGGAACCGGCTGAATATCGACGCGTTTCGAGCCCTTATCCAGATTCCCTGCCTTCGGCCCGTGCTTCGGCTGAACCACAACAGGATCAATGGTTTCAGTCCGCGAGGCCTCGGCATTCTGCCGCTTCGGGAGCACCGAACCAAGCCGAGGGTCAGGCGTGTGCATGGACCCGCCTATTGAAAATCCTCTGGACGGCCCGGCCGGCCCCGGCATTACTACCACCCGCGCGCTCGGGCCGGGCTGAACACGAGAGAAGATTCGCCACCCGCCACCTACAACCACGCAGACAATCGCCGCTGCCGCTGCCCCGCGCATCGCACTGCTGTATCTCCAATCGCCTGAAACGGCTGCACGCGGCCAGTCGAGAATCCGTCCGCTCCTGGGAGCCGTACGGAGCCTGGTTTGCACGCGATCCACCAGCCCCTCCGGAGCCGGCAGGCCGGCAATCAGCCGCAGCGTCTCCTCGGCAGAACCGGTCTCTTTTCTGAGGAATTCGTTTGGCGACGTCGTCATCGCACACTCCTTGGGCGCTCGAGCAGTTCGGCCATCAGGTTGCGCGCCCGGAACAGTCTCGACCGCACCGTCGACTCGGTGACGCTGAGAACGGCGGCAATCTCCACGCTTGAGAGTTCGTCAAATGCAGACAGCACCAAGACCTCACGCTCTTTCGCGGGAAGCTGATCCACCATCTTCAGCACGCGCGCATGGTGTTGGGCCGCAGCCGCAATCTCTTCCGCACTGAGCCCGGCGGCCGGCAGCACCCGCGCCAGTTCGCTCACATCATCGGTCTCAGGCCGGGTCTTGGCGCGCCGCTTCCGGTCCAGCGCGACGTTCCACACAATGCGGACCAGCCACACCCGTTGATCGCGAATTTCATGGAGGGTATCGCGGTGGCGCAGGACGCGCAGAAAGGTCTCCTGCACTGCATCTTCCGCATCGGGGGAGTTGCGCAGCACCGAATATGCCACGCGGTACAAGGCAGGCGCGTATTGCTCCACCAGGGCCGCGAGCGTTTGATCCATCGCGTGCTGGCGGGCTTCATCATGCACGGCGGTTTGGGCGATCTCCATCCAGGGCAGGTGCAAGCTGGCGCTCATACAAACCACCAGACGCAGACCCGAGCGAAAATGCTCATGTCAGGAGCCGGGCATGTCGTCCAAAGCCTGAACGCCGCCGGAGCTACTGCTTGCCGGTCAGCTTTTGCGACGCGATAGTGCCAGCCATGCCATCCTTGTCGGCGTCCTTGACCTTGGCCCAAATGGCGCGCGCCTGATCCGGCTTGCCCTCATCCATGTAGATGTTGGCGAGATCGAGCTGCGCCACGCCGGCAGGCACCGTCACTGTCGGCTTCTTGGAAAGCTCGTTGAAGAGATCAATCGCCTGCGGATCACGGCCAGTCTGGTGATAAAGGCCCGCAAGCGCAAGCTTGGCCAGGCTGGACATATCCGCATTCCACGATCCTGCCGCCGCCTTCAGCTCCGTCTCCGCCGAGCCTGTTTGCCCCAGGTCCTGGTAAGTAACGCCGGCGAAGTAGTGAGCCTTGGTGCCCTCCGGCAGCCATCCGAAATTCTTGGCCACATCAAGAAACTGCTGATTCGCCGCCTTGGCGCGATCGCTGGCCGACACATAGCTTCCCGCAACCGGCGGAGCGCCCGGCTCAAGCAGAGGAGCGGAGTAGGTATCGAGAGCCGCACCCAGCGCCGCCCCAGCGGCAGTTGAGCGCATACTCCCGTACACGCCTCCACCAATCACCAGCCCCAATACCACCACGCCAATCACAATCCAGCGCACCACGCCGGAGCGATGCTCGGTGACCCAGCTGACACTGCCTGCGGTTGCAACTGCGAATCTATCTTGCTTGAGAGCGTGACGGGTTTGAGTATCCACTGTGTTTCTTATGTCCTTCTTTGGATGACTTGCAGGCGGGACCGATTGAGGTTAGGCGCTACGACTGCAACCATAACAGTCTACCAGTGTGCAAAGAGGAGAGTCCACATGACACGAGTGCGCCGGCTATGCCAAGTCACGCATGAGTGCCGCGCGTCACACCTTGGGAAGCAGTGTCCCCGCTTGCCCTCAGCGAGTTGGAAGGTTAGCCTAGTTGCATGTACGAAGATTTCCATGTCACCGACCGCTGGACCGGCGAAG
>JANXQR010000178.1 GCA_025353435.1 Acidobacteriota bacterium
ATTCGCCGGGATGTTCAGATTGATCTCCTGCAGCGTGTGATTGGTGCCGTACCACGCATTCAGGTTCGTTACTTCGATTCCGACGCCCACGTTTGCCTTTCTCCTTCGTACACCTTGAAGCTACTTCCCACTTACCCCAGACGAATTCCGTAACTCGAATACCGGGCCAAGAGCCGAATCACCGGCAAATAAGAACTCGCACATCGCCCCAAGGCAACTGCCGAGGGAGAAATCTGCCTTTAGCTGTTTCCTTTGAGAACACCCCGGCTGGTTACATACCGTACCAGCGATACGGAAAGAACGATCAACACAATCAGTACCAGCGAACCAGCCCAGGCAAGACGATGCCAGTCATCATAAGGAGAGAGCGCAAATACGTAGATCTGCAGTGGGAGGGCCGCGATCGGACGGTCAAGGCTTGTGCTCCAGAATGAGTTGCCCAGTACCGTGAAGATCAGCGGGGCCGTCTCTCCGGCCACGCGTGAAAAGGCAAGCATACATCCAGTAATGATGCCGGGGGACGCGGTCTTCAATGTAATTGACATGACTGAGCGCCAGTTCGGTACGCCCAACCCCAGAGCCGCTTCCCTCACCGCATGCGGAACCATCAGCAGCATCTCTTCAGTCGTGCGTGTAATCGTTGGGATCATCATGATACCCAGCGCCACACCGCCCGCGAATGCCGAAAAATGTCCCACGAATGGCAGCCAGCTTACATGCGGGCTCACAATGAGCGCATACGTCGCCACCCCCATTACGATCGACGGAACGCCATTGAGCACATCGGCCGTGAAACGGATGGCATTTGCCAACTTGGTTCCGCGTCCAAACTCCGCCAGGAAGATCCCTCCGCCAATTCCAATAGGAACACCAATCACGCTTGCCAGTGCCAGCAGAACCGCTGACCCCACGATGGCGTTGGCCATGCCACCACCCGCTTCACCGGGGGGTTTGGGGATCTGCGTAAAGAAATCTAGATTGAGCGAAGACGCCCCTTTGTAGACCAGGTAGGCAAAGATCGCCATCAGCGGTGCGATCACCACTAACGTCGCCGCGATAGCCAGGAATGTCACCGCACGATCGGTGAATCCTCGAATCCCGGACCGCATTGCGTGATCTTCTGCCTTCACACTCGCCTTCCTGAAGCCTTAACTTTCACCGCGGCGCAACTAATTTGCACGCGCTGGGGTTCCTCGCGTTACAGCCCAAACCAGCAATCGCGCCGCTGCATTCACCACAATGGTCACGATAAACAGAGCCAGTCCAATCTCAGTCAGCGCGCTCCGATGCAGGTCTGTCACAGCCTCCGCATACTCGTTCGCGATGACCGCAGCCATCGACGACCCATTCGACAAAATCGAGCGATGAATCTCCGGCGTATTACCGATCACCATCGTAACCGCCATCGTCTCGCCCAACGCCCGGCCCAGTCCCAGAATGATGGCGCCCACAATGCCGATGCGCGCATTGCGCAAAACACCCATTCGGATCATCTCCCAGCGCGTGGCACCCAACGCCAGAACGGCCTCCCGTTGTGAATGAGGCACTGCCAACATCACCTCGCGCGTGAGCGAAGAAATGATGGGAAGAATCATGATGGCGAGGATAATTCCCGCCGAAGTAAAACCAAGCCCGGTTGGGTTATCGTCACCGAAAAAGCCGCTCCAGCCCAGGTACTTTGACAGGTATGGATTTACATACTCTCGCATCAGCGGCACCAGCACCGCCAC
The DNA here is from genome assembly GCA_025353435.1 of Acidobacteriota bacterium. Taxonomy (GTDB): domain Bacteria; phylum Acidobacteriota; class Terriglobia; order Terriglobales; family Acidobacteriaceae; genus Telmatobacter. Next base: position 1,731 of record JANXQR010000178.1, read on the forward strand.
CGCCCACACGCCGTAGATGATGCTGGGAATGGCTGCCAGCAATTCAGTCAGAAAAGCGAGAATTCCCCGCAAGGCTTTGGGGCACATTTCGGTTAGAAAGATTGCGACACCCACCGCCAGCGGAACCGCCATCAATAGCGCCAGAAACGACGAAACCAGCGTCCCGTAAATAAATGGCAGAGCGCTGAAATGACCGTTGACCGGATCCCAGAACAGCGGCAAATGAGTGTAGGAGTCGGTTTCAGATTGGAAGAAGAATTTAAATCCGAAAGCGTGCCAGGCGAGGTTCGAGCGGAGAACGAGTTCAGTCGCAATCAGCACGACAATGCCGAAAATGCTGAGAGCGCAAAGCACCATGAGCCCATGAAATCCCCGGTCCGCCACCGCGGAATTTCCCCTCGATTGAAGGAACTTGCGAATCTCGGAATCGTGAGCAAGTTGCCCAGTTGCCTCAGGTTCGGGCACTGGGGGAATGGGCTTGGGCGGGAGATTGACCTGGGAATTGCGGATCTCAGACACTTGTGCGATCACCTTCGTCAGGCTACCGGGCGAGTATTAATGGGAAGTTACAACCTTGCAAAATCAAATGCATACAAGACGGAAAACAGGTCTCTTCGGGTAAGCTGTTGCACGATGCCTATGAGATGTCCCGCCCGCACTGTGCTCACGATTGCCGCTTTTCTTTGCGTTTCATTGGTCGCCGTATCGCAGAATCTTGCTTCAAGCGACCCGGCCCACCGCGAATGGAAGGGATTCTGGACCACACATCCGACCGCGCCGCTGCGCGAACCCCTTGTGCTGCACTTCCGGCGCGCGCTTACGCTCGGCGCTGTCCCGGCCAGCTACCCTGTTCGAGTTAGCGCCGATAACCGCTTTGTTCTGTTTGTCAACGGTACACGAGTCGGCGACGGTCCTGCCCGCGGTGACCTGACCCATTGGCATTACGAGCGCTTTGACCTGGCCGCCTTGCTCAAGCCAGGCGAAAACCTGATTACGGCCACGGTCTGGAACTTCGGCGTCTATGCGCCTATAGCCCAGATGTCCGACCGAACCGCCTTCTTGCTGGAATCCGAGGCTTCCGGCGAAGCCGACATCAGCACCCCAAAGGGCTGGTTGGTCGAGATTGAACCCGGCCACCGCGCCGTGGACCGTTCGTCCGTCACCTTCAAGCAGTACATGGCTGCCGGGCCGGGCGAAGAAATCGACGCCTCCCAATATGACTGGAACTGGAATGCCGCATCTGCCTCGGGAACAGCCTGGGTCACGCCCGGCGACCCCATGCGCGACAGCATCTACCCCGGCACTGGCAAAGCTCATTCTGCCGATACTACGGGCGACAATCCTTGGGGGCTGATCCCGGACGGGCTGCCGCATATGGAGTACTCGCCGACCAGTCCTGGCTCGGTTGTCCGCACTGACGGTGAGTCGGGAGGGGCGCAGGCATTTCCGTCCGGTCCGTCCACACTTCCAGCGAACAGCCACGTCCATTTGCTCTTCGACCGCAAAACCCTCACCACCGCCTACACGCAGCTAACCGTCTCGGGCGGCAAAGGCGCGCGCATCAAGCTCACTTACGCTGAAGCCCTATACGACAAGGACATGCACAAAGGAGATCGCGACGCCGTTGAAGGCCGCACCGCGCTCGGCCTTACCGATAGCTTCCTTCCTGACGGCGGCGATCATCGCACCTTCGAGCCGCTTTGGTGGCGTGCCTGGCGCTATCTCGATCTCGACATTACAACTGGCGATCAGCCCATCACCCTCGAAACATTGAAAGCGCAATTCACCGCATATCCCTTCGAAGAGCGGGCGAAGCTCGAAACCAGCGATCCCGATCTCGCCAAGATCTGGGAGATCAGTTGGCGTACCGCCCGGCTCGACGCCCATGAAACCTACATGGACACTCCTTACTGGGAGCAGCTCCAGTACGTCGGCGACACACGCATCCAGGCGCTGATTTCCTACACGGTGGGCGGTGATGACCGCCTCGGCCGCCAGGCGCTGGAGGCATTTAACAACTCCCGCCTGCCTGAAGGCATCACGCGCAGCCGCTACCCCAGTTCCCTGCCCCAGAACATCCCAACCTTCTCCCTGCTCTGGATCGGCATGCTGCACGACTACTGGATGTACCGGCCCGACCCAGCGCCAATCAAGGCCTCCATGCAAGGCACACGATCCGTCCTTGGCTGGTTCGCGCAGTACGAGCGTCCCGACGGATTGCTCGGGAAATTACCCTGGTGGAGCTTTGTCGATTGGGTCTCGACCGGCGAGATTCCCACTTACAGCGTCAACGAAGAATCGTGCATGACGACCCTTGAGTATCTCGGCGCACTCAACGAAGCAGCCGATCTTGAAAAAGCATTCGGCGATGCACACGTCGCCGCCGGCTACCTTGAACGGGCATCTCATGTTCGCACCGGACTCTACTCGCAGTGTTGGAGCGCGGACCGCAAGCTGATCGCCGACAACCCTGACAAGAAAAACTTCAATCAGCAAGCCAACATTCTTGCCGTCCTCTACGACATTGTTCCCAAAGATCAACAGCAGGCCGTACTGAACCAGGTGCTCGCAATCGAGCCCGGTACCGCGCCAAACGGCGTTCTCAGCGCCTCATACTACTTCCGCTTTTACCTGGCTCGCGCTCTCGAACACGCCGGAATGGCGGATGAATACCTGCGCTCCCTCGATCCCTGGCGCAAGCTGTTGCCCCTCCACTTCAGCACCTGGCCGGAGATTCCGGGCGACACGCGCTCCGATTCCCACGCGTGGACTTCGCACCCAATTTACGACTTGCTCACGCTTGTAGCCGGCATTGAACCCTCCAGCCCCGCCTTCGCCACCGTGCGCATTGCGCCGCATCTTGGCAACCTGCCCTCGCTGTCAGCTACATTCCCACACCCCGAGGGAAACATCCGCGTGAATTACGTGCGCCACGGCACAAGCCTTGATGCCACCATTGAGCTTCCTGGCAAGCTGTCAGGCCAATTTGTGCTCGGAGGAAGAACCCAGCCACTGAAGCCGGGTGTGAACCACATCAGCGGGTCACTCCCAATCGGAGAAAGGCAGTAAAAATGGCGTTTCTGTCAGAATCGGCTCCAGCACGGGAACCCAACCATCCGAAGGTTTTCGTGCCCGAGTAAATCGTGTTACAACTCCAACATGGCAAAAGGGAAGAGCACAACGCCGCCGGGGCACGTGAACCTGCGCATTCTGGCCGAGCATCTCGAGCTCTCTCAGACCACCGTGTCGCTCGTGCTCAACAACTCGCCGTCTGCCAAATCGATCCCGCAGGAAACCCGGCAGCGTGTCATGGAGGCCGCCCAGCGCCTCAACTACCGGCCCAATTACTTCGCCCGTTCGCTGCGCCAAAGCAAATCCATGAGCGTCGGCGTTTTGGCTCCTGACCTGAGCGAGGGCTACTTTACCCGCGTCATGAGTGGCGTGGTTGAACAGCTCACCGCCGCGCATTATTTCTATTTCACCGCCTGCCACGACTGGAAAAAGGAACTCATCGAGCAGTATCCACGCATGTTGGTGGAGCGCGCCGTGGATGGATTCCTGCTACTGAACACGCACGCTGACGCCATCGATGTGCCGGTTCCCGTGGTGGCCATCTCGGCGCACATCGCCATCGAGAACGTAACCAATATCGTGCTCGACCATCACGCTGCAGTGGAACAAGCACTGAAGCATCTCTACGAGCTCGGGCACCGTCGAATCGCGTTCATGCGCGGCCCGCGTGCCATTCCCGACTCGGAATTTCGTTGGCAGAGCATTCAGGAGGTGGCAGGGGAAATGGGGCTCAAGATCGACCCCGCTCATGTCATCCGAATCGACACGGCAGGTTGGTCAATGAAAGCCGGCATCCACCCAATGGCGCCTGAAATCGGCTATAAATCAATGACAGCTTTGCTTGAAAAAAGCCCCGACTTCACCGCCATCTTCTGCTTCAACGATATCGCCGCCATCGGCGCCATCCGCGCTCTCAAGGATGCCGGATGCTCCGTGCCAGGAGATGTTTCCGTAGTCGGCTTCGACGACATCCAGTCCGCCGCCTACTCCACCCCGTCCCTCACCACTGTCCGCCAACCGTTGATGGAAATGGGCAGGAAGGGAGCAGAGGTTCTGCTGGACCGCATCGCCAACCGCGACAAAGATTACCCCAGCGAGATCACCATGATGCCCGAACTTATCGTCCGCGAGTCCACAGGTCCCGCCAAATCCGAATAGACCGGCAGATTGCCCCGAGCAGCAGGAAATCCGCTTAGCAAGTTAGTTCGATCATCCGCAATACGTCTGAAACCACCGGCTGATATACACCTGTGCGTGCGCTTCTCCGCAATAATGCCGCGCACCTTTTTCGTTCGCCGCTTCGTCGGTCCATCGAAAGATCGTCAGATTCGATTGGCCGCAATTGATCACAAACCATTTCACCGGTCGCTGGGTCTCTTCTCCGCAAATCTCACATCGATAAATTGCTTCAATCACTCCGGCCTCCATTTATTACGAATTTCATGTCTCTTGTTTGCCGCCCTATTCAAGCATCTGCAAATCCAGCGGTGGCTCCAGCAGACAGTCCATCACGCGCATGCTCTCCAACGCTCGCTGCAGCGCCGAAGACTTGCACGGCTCCACTGTCACCACAAACGGAAGCGCTTGCTGGGGATAGCCTGCCTTCTGCACGATCGCCCGAATATTGATGCGCTCGCGTGCCAGCGCACCCGTGATCTCCGCAACAATTCCCGGCCGGTCGTTCACCAGAAAGCGAATATAGTGCGGCACTTCAAACTCCCCGGCAACGTTGGCCTTGGCTGAAGGAATCTCCACCCGCCGCGATCCGTGCGCAAGGGCCAGCAAGTCGCTGACCACCGCAACTGCAGTCGGATGTCCGCCTGCCCCATGTCCCGAAAAAACCACATCGCCGCCATAGTGTCCGCTCAGGATTACCATGTTTTCCGTGCCCCGCGACCACGCCATCGGCGAGCGCAAATCCACCAGCATCGGTCCGACCGTTGCCGCCACGCTTCCGTCGGTTTTTTGCGCACGTGCCACTTGCCGAATCGTGCAGCCCAGGTCACGCGCATAACTGAAGTCGACAGCCGTTACGGTCGTGATTGGTCGCGGAATAATTTCTTCCGGGTCCACTTCCACCCGCAAGGCGAGACGCATCAAAATTGCCAATTTAGCGCGCGCGTCGAATCCGCCTACATCCTCTGTCGGATCGGCCTCGGCGTATCCCTTGGCCTGCGCCTCTCTGAGGACAGAACCGTACTCCGCCCCAGCCTCCATCTGACTGAGGATGAAGTTGCACGTTCCATTCAGTATCCCCTCCATGCGCTCGATCCGATCGCCCGCAAGGCCCTGTTCCAGCCCCGGGATGACCGGAATTCCACCGGCTACCGCTGCACCATATTTGAGATGGCCCCCCTTGGCCGCCGCCAGCCGCTCGAGCTCGACCCCATGGAAGGCAATCAGCTTCTTGTTGGCCGTAACAACGCTCTTGCCGGCCTCAAGCGCGCGGCGCACCCATGAGCCCGCCGGATCGAGTCCGCCAGCAAGCTCAACCACAACATCAACATCCGAGGCGAGCACGGCATCGGCATCGTCGCTCCATGCCACGCCCTTCGCCCAGTCCACCTGCTTGCGGCCAACGCCCCGGTTAAATACATGGGTCAGTTCCAACCCCTCCGGCTTCGATTCAGTCAGAATCCGCGCAACCGAGCTGCCAACGGTTCCAAAGCCGAAAATCGCAATCCGCAAGGGACGTAAACCCCGGTTCTCCAGAGGCGAACCGGATTCTAACGAAACATTTCCTTCAGGCACGGACGATCCCCTGCAATACTTCAGAATAAAAAGCTGCGATGCCCCGATTCTAACCGAGCGGGGTCTTTGATCCGTGGCAATGTGGCAGGCCAAAACTGGTGTAGCATACATTCAATTGGATGAGACGAGGCTTCTCCATTTCGCTGGTTCTTCTCTTCTTGCTCGCCCCTTTAGCTATTTGGCTGCCGGGCGCGGACGAGTCGAACCTTCCGATGTGCTGCCGCCGCCATGGCAACCACCATTGTGCTGCGTCAGAAGGAGCGGGGAGTTCCACGGATGGTACGCATTCGATTGGAGCGCCTGCCCACTGCCCGTCCTATACCGCTTCCTCGCCGGCCACTCTCGCAGCCTACCTGCTGCCTGAGCCGCCGGCAGCGAAGGCCCTCCGGCAGGAATTGGTCGCCGCTCTGACCTCATCCATGTCGGTTGCGGCCTCGCCGCGCCCCCTCGCCGACCGCGGGCCACCCTCCGCCTCCTAAATCCATTCGTTCCAAATTTGCACATCCGAACGACGCCATCCCTTCCCGGCAGCTTCGGCTGTGGTGGCCATACTTTATATCGCTCTTAATTCGGTGAGGTCACGCATATGCGCCGTCTTGTCACATTTATTTTGCTGTTGCCTTTGTCTGCGGCTCTGCCCGCATATGCCACCGTGTTCGCAACCGTTCATGGAGTCGTTCACGATCCGCAGCACCGGCCCGTCGCCGGCGCACACGTCCTGTTGAATGCGGCCAGTTCGGCCTTCTCATTGCACTCTGAGACAGGTAAAGACGGAGAGTTCGCGATTCCGGAAGCGCCCATCGGCTTGTACATGCTCAGCATTGAGGCAAACGGCTTTGAGACATTCACCGAATCGCTTTCCCTGTCTTCCGGCACAAACCCTGTCGTCCACGTCGCACTTTCGGTAGGCTCCGCAACCGTCTCGGTCCAGGTGCACGCGCTCGATGGCGCCAACGTGACGACCGATTCCGTCACGCCCACCACTCTCGTCACACGTGCTGACATTGATGAGACTCCCGGCGCTAGCCGCACTCTCGGCATGCAAATGATCACCGACTTCGTGCCAGGTGCCTACATGTCGCACGACATGCTACACATCGATGGCGGCCATCAGACAAGCTGGCTTCTCGATGGGGTTGCGATTCCCAACACCAAGATTGCGTCAAACGTCGGCCCGCAGATCGATCCCAAAGACATTGATTCTCTCGAAGTGCAGAGCGGCAGTTATTCCTCTGACGTTGGCGACCGCACTTACGGAGCATTCAACGTACTGCCGCGCAATGGATTCGAACGCAATCGCGATGCAGAATTGCGCCTGACCGGCGGAAACTTCTACGCCGGTGAAGCGGAACTCTCCTTCGGCGATCACTCCGCTGAAACGGCCTGGTACGCTAGCGTGACTGGCGCGCGTTCCAACTACGGCCTGGAAACGCCGATCCCCAACGTCTATCACGATGCCACCAACTCGGGTAGCGGCTTCGTATCGCTGATCCGCAATCAGACCGCCAACGATCAGCTACGAGTGACCGCGCAATATCGTCAGGACTTTTTTCAGATTCCTTACGACCCCAATGCAGATGACTATGAGTGTGTGTCCGGCTACTACTGCTCTGCCAGCTTGCGCGACGGCCAGACCGAGCGCGATGCATTCCTGATCACTAACTGGGTGCACACGTTTTCGCCCAAGGCAATCCTGTCGGTTGCGCCTTTCTACCACTTCAACCAGGCGGACTATGACTCGCCCGCAAAGGACCAGCCGGTTGCCACCACCTGGCACCAGACCTCCAACTACGGCGGTGGCCAAGCCGACTTCCGTGGCGACTTCAAGCACAACGACTTCTCGGCTGGCCTCTACTCCTTTTATCAAGGGGAAAACGACCTCTTCGGCGTCGCGGCTGACGGTCAATGTCTCACCGCAACATCGCCGTGCAATACAACCGGCACCGCCGACGGCGGCCTCGTCGAATTCTACTTCTCAGATCATCTCCACATCGGCCAGTACGTAACCCTGCTTGGCGGCGAGCGTATTTCCATCTTCCGCGCCGCGCTCAACGAAACAGCCGTCTATCCACGCATCGGCGCGACAGTCGAAATCCCGCGTCTTCATTGGGTATTGCGTGGCTTCTACGGCCACTTCTTCCAGCCCGCGCCGCTTCAGACCGTTTCAGCGTCCGTTCTGAACTATGCGTCCAACTTGCCCAATGGCGAGAACACATTTACGCCGGTGCCATCAGAGCGCGACGAGGAGCACCAGTTCGGCATTCAAATACCCTTCAAGGGCTGGCTCCTCGACGTCTCGAACGTCAAGAACCGCGTCAATAATTTCCTTGACCACTCCAACCTCGGCGAATCGAACATGTACTTCCCCATCGCCGTCGATGGCGCTTTGGTCCGCTCCTGGGACATGACACTTCGTTCGCCGCGACTCGCGCGCATCGGCAATTTCCATCTCACTTACGCAAACCAGATCGCTGAGCAGCGTGGCGCCATAAAGGGCGGCTTCACGTGCAGTCTGCCCGGCGATCCAGCCTGCAATCCCGACGACAACTCTTACGAGCCCGTCGACCACGACCAGCGCCACACGCTGAACACGGGCTTCACCGCCAGCCTGCCCACGCATACGTGGTTCGCCACAAATGTCTACTACGGCTCTGGCTTCGTGAACGGACTGGCTGGTTCCGGTGTTGGCCCTTACCAGGGAAACTACCTCCCGGTCCACACCACCTTTGATGTTTCGGCCGGTCACAGCCTAGGGGACCGATTGAAGGTCTCAGCGAGCATAGTGAATGTCACCAATCACCGCGCACTCACCGATAACTCTGTCACCATCGGCGGATTCCACTACAACGATCCGCGTATGATCTCGGCAGAACTCCGCTATCGTTTCCACTTCTGATCAAAAAGCACACAAAACAATGCCCGCGGGGCCGAGAGCAATCTCTCGAATCCGCGGGCGAATGCACGTCTATGCGTTTTTACGCCGAAGGCAGTCAGCCACACCGAAGGTGGTTCTTAGCTGATTTCGATTACGTCGCTGGCTGCAGCCGCTGCGGCTTCCGCACGCACCATTAGCTTCTGCGCTGCGTCGTAGAACGCTGTGGCCTGAGGGCTCTTGGGACCGGCAAGCGTCACCGGCAGCCCACGATCACCGCCCTCGCGAATGGCAGGAATCAATTCAATCGAGCCAAGAAACGGAATGTTGAATTGCTGAGCAGTGCGCTCGGCTCCACCCCTCGAGAAGATGTCGATGACCTCGTGGCAATGCGGGCACGTGAAGTAGCTCATGTTCTCGACAATGCCGAGGACCTCCACATTCACCTGCGCAAACATCTCCAGAGCCTTGCGCGCGTCCTGCAGGCTCACATCGCTCGGCGTCGACACCAC
>JANXQR010000241.1 GCA_025353435.1 Acidobacteriota bacterium
CGGGCCGCTATTCCCAGTAGAACTGCACTCTTCGATTCCCTTGAGTCAGGCGCTGAACGTAGCCGGTCCCTTGGGAATCCTGGTCGGCTTTGCGTCGGCTGGCTTGAGCAGGTTGATGTATGGCTTCGAAGACGCGTTCGAACACATCTGCGGGCATCTTCGGATTCACTGGATGTGGTGGCCGGCAATTGGCGGAATTGGAATCGGGTTAGGCGGATACTTCTTTCCGCGTGGCCTGGGCGTTGGATACGACAACATCGCGGAATTGTTACGCGGCAATGCTCCCGTGGCGCTGCTCGTTGGACTGCTGCTCGCTAAATCATTGATGTGGGCATTTTCTCTCAGTTCTGGAACGTCCGGCGGTGTCTTGGCGCCGCTATTGATGATTGGCGCGGCGCTCGGCGAAACGTTGGCCAGGTTGGCACATTTGCCTGGCGAGACGCAGGCACTATGGGCGTTGATGGGGATGGGAGCCATGCTATCTGGCGCGTTGGGGGTGCCTCTGACAGCAGTTCTGTTTTCTCTGGAACTTACACATGCATTACCGGCTCTACTGCCGCTAACTCTTGCCTGCGTTGCGTCGTATTTGGTGACGTCGCTGGTTATGCCGCGGTCAATTCTGACGGAAAAGCTGAGTCGCCGCGGTTACCATCTGTCTCGCGAATATGGCGTTGATCCGCTCGAAATGGTCAGCGTTGCGGAGGTGATGAGTGAGCCTTTGGTGCAAGTCGAGTCGAGAAACGGTGGAGCCGCGCCTGCGGGGTTGCCGGATATCCTTGCATACGCGGACGAGACCTGCCGGGCCGTTGCCGAGGAGATGGCAACCACCGGGGTTACGAGCATGCCGGTGTTCGATCGAGAAACCGGAATCATTTGCGGGAGAGTCAGCGCACAAGACCTCTTGGCGGGCCGAAGGCGAGCCGTGGTTCGGGAATCTGAGCGCAACAGCTCATATCCGCCCGCGTCGCGACAAAAGTGATGACGCATAATTACGATTGGTCCCTCATCTTAACCAATAACATGCGAAGTTGCGTCATAACAGAAATTCTGTGGGAGAGTATCGAGCGGTTGCACGCGGCGCCCCGATAGTGGTAAGACCGTCAAGGACGCCGCATGGATGTTGGCAAATCGCTTAGCGACCCGCGAGTGCGGCGATGGGTTCTTCCTCTCTGTCGCGCAAGAATGAATCCGTTCCACGCTGGACGCCCTTGCTGTAGGAATGTCCGGTGAGCAATCCGAGCACGAACCAGGCGAACAATGCCGCCCCAATCGCGAACAGAATATCTCCGGGAACGCGCATCCAGCGCAGCGTTTGCATGGTGCCGGACTGCATGAACTCTGAGGAACGTGCGTACCAGGTACCATGTTCGATCGATGCCCAGGCTTGCAGCAGTCCGACCGGGAGCATGCTGAGAATAACCATGAAGATCAAGCCAAAGTTCAGACACCAGAAGGAGAGTTTCAATGGAGTCTCCTTCCACTTGCGGCCTGGTTTGAG
>JANXQR010000261.1 GCA_025353435.1 Acidobacteriota bacterium
CGCCGTGGCTCGCAGGTTGGGAGAAATCCCACAGGCACATGGACCCAACGGCCGCAACCGCCCACAAGAAATTGATGCCGTGGGAGAGGGTGAACTGAAGGTAGCAGCGGAAGCTTCCCTCCTCCGTGAGCGCGACCAGAACGAACGCTACGGCCCAGAGAGTTGCGTGACGGAGGAGCTGGGCGTGGAATTGCGGTGCGGGACCGAAGTGAATCCATCCGCCCCATACCATCACCGCGACAAGCGCCGAGAGTGCGGCGAATCCCGCCAATAGCCCACTCACGAAGCGTGTGAAACCTGCGGGACCTCCAAAGTGGTAGTCAAAAAAGCGGCGACGCTCGATGCGAGCCATGATCGCAAGCGTGACGGCGAGCGACATCACCCATCCGAGTTCACTCACGATGGAGGACGGAGCGGTCTGGCCTGCAAGCTGGAGGTGAAATGCGCTTTCGACGACTGACGATATCAAGATTCCAAAGATGTTTGCGAAGAGGTAAAGAAGGGCGGCGAAGAGCAGGATGCACCAGCCGGCCCGCAAACCTTGGGGCCCGAGGAACATCCACAGCGGATCGCCCTGCTCAGGGGGCGAGAAGCGGGGTTTGGGCAGGAATTCGTTCGCGGCGTGCGGATTGACCGCCAGACTCTGAGGGGTGGCAGAAGGAGTGCGTTCGGATTCGGTGATTTCTCTTCGGGTCGACTGAGTCATGGGCTCAATTGGGTTTTACTGCATTTACTTTACGCGCACGCTAGTGATAGCGTTCCGACCATAGTCACCCTGCTTAGTATCGTCCATCACCCGAGACCTTTGCGCGGCGGGTAGAGGATTTGGGCGGCAACATTTGGGCAACCGGAGTTAGTCGGAGTGCAGGTTCGGTGGCAGACTCTCAAAAGCGACCACGTTTCGGGCTGATTGTTCGATCGGAAACATTGTCCCTTCCCGGCGCCGCCTTGACACAATCAGTCAAGCCCTTGATGCTAAACAGTTCTGGGATTTCTGGTTTTCAGAGCGGAGGAAGTGCAGGCTTGCGGGTTCGGGTCTTTTACCACGACAAATGCTTTGACGGCGCCTGCTCGGCCTCCCTCTTCACGCGATTCCACCGTGAATGCGTCGCCAAAGGTGCGTCATACGAGTACCACGGCCTGGTGCACCGGGCTGGGGCGCTCTTTAACGAAGCCGAGTTTACGGGCGACGAAAACGCCATCGTCGACTTCAAGTATTCGGCATCGCCCAAGATCACATGGTGGTTCGACCATCACCAGTCCGCGTTCCTCACGCCGCAGGATCACGAGAATTTCCAGGCCTGCCTGCGCGATCCTGTTTGCTCGGGACGCAAGTTTTTTGATCCCACCTACACCTCGTGCACCAGCTTTCTGGCCTTCATCGGCGAAACCAAATTTGGCTTCGATACAAAGCCGGTTGCCGACCTGATTCACTGGGCCAATATTGTGGACGGCGCTCTCTATGAGAGCCCGGAATCGGCGGTGGAAATGGCCGCGCCCGCCATGAAACTCACGCTCATTATTGAGTCGACCCGGGATCCGGAGTTCATCCCGAAACTGATTCCGCTGCTGACTGAAATGTCGTTGGACGATGTGCTGGGGCAGCCGTTCGTGGCCAGTCTTCTGGCTCCCCTTCTGGAGCGGCACAAGCAGGCGCTGGAGCTGATCCGCAGCCGCAGCGAAGAGCGCGACGGCACCATCTTCTTCGACATCACGGACCATCCGCTGGAAGGCTTCAACAAGTTCATTCCGTACTATCTTCATCCGCATGCGACGTATTCGATCGGGCTATCGAAGTCGAGCTTCCGCACCAAGGTCGCGGTCGGATCGAATCCGTGGACGAAGGCCGATCCGGCCAAGATGGTGAATCTTGCCCAAGTATGCGAGCGATACGGCGGCGGCGGTCATGCGCGCGTGGGAGCTATCAGCTTTCCACCGGATCACGAAGAAGAGGCACGCATCGCAGCAGCGGAAATTGTGGCAGAACTGCGGGCAAAGAATCCCTTCAAAATCAACTGATTGAGATTGAGCGACAAGAGGCCGTCGACCGAGGCCACAATCAAGTCTCAAATCTCGCGGATGAGACGATCGCCGGAAACTACAATCGATACTCCGAAAACGTTGGAAGCTTACAACTTGAAGCTGCCTGTCACAGCCCCAATTCGCCTGCCCGCCGCTTCATGGCTTGAATACAGAATCCTATGTGCGCGTCGAGATCCACTCCCAACTCGGCTGCGCCCTGGATCACGTCCTGCCGGTTGACGCCACGGGCAAAGGCTTTGTCCTTCATCTTCTTCTTGACGCCCGCAACTTCAACGTCAGCAATGGCCTTGGTTGGCTTCACCAGTGAGCACGCGGTGAGGAAGCCGGCCAGTTCGTCGCACGCAAACAAAACTTTATCGAGATGCGTCACGCGCGGGACTCCGGAGTACTGGGCATGTCCGAGGATGGCGGTGCGCAGTTCTTGCGGCCACCCGAGCCGCTCCAGTTCCCGCACACCGACGAAGGGATGCTCTTCAAGCGAAGGATGACGCTCGTAATCGAAGTCGTGCAGCAGGGCGGTCGTGGAGTAGAGATTGACCAGAGCTTCACGCGCTTCTCCGGTCAGTGCCAGGCGCTCTGCCTCAGCTTCCCCATATGCGAGAACACACGCTTCCACGGCAAGCGCGTGTTTGCGCAGACTCTCGCTCTGGGTCCATTCCTGTAACAGACTCAGGGCCCGTTCCCGCCCGTATTGCTGCAAGTCACCCATTATTTTTCTCCATGTTGCTGCATTTGGTTCGCGTTTCTTCGGGTTTTTCGGGGTATGATGGATACAACTTAGGGTTGACCCTAAGTTCCTACTTGACAATTATGGTTCATACCCTCGAAAGTAGCACATGTAGTGGTGCACAAAAGCACCATGGAGAACCTGCTCTGGCTCTCCGCCCACAATCAATGGCGACCAATGTAGTGAGTCTTGATGCTCGCGAGGTCGTGCGCTGCGAACATTGCGCGCTTGTGCAGTACCGGACCAGCAATTCGCTGTGCCGTCGCTGCCATAAACCCCTTGAAATCGAAGAACCCGTCAAGGTTATGGGCCCGGTAGCGGTACCGGACAATCCGCAGGCCACGTCTACCCATGCGGGGCTGCAAGTGGCGGGGCAGGTCAGGGACATCCGTCGTGCACGGCACCTGAGCCAGCGCCAGCTTGCGGGTAGGATGCAGGTGCCGCGCACCTACATTTCCAAAATTGAGAACGGCAAGGCGATCCCGACTCTGGGTTCTCTGGCGCGGTTGGCGGACGCGCTGGAAGTCGACGTAACCCAACTCGTCCGTGACGCACGCAGCAAGCGCGATGAGGAGGTAGCGGCCATTTTTGCCGATCCATTCCTCGCCGAGATCGCTTCCCTCGTTCCGCGCCTCGAGCCGTTGCAACGCACGCTGGTCTTCGGCGCGGTGCGCGACAAGGCCACCGGACAGCGGCGCATGGCCTGACCGGACTAACAGCAACGGCCTCCCTAAACGGAGGCCGCGAAGCTGTGATTTCCATCTTCACCCCGCCGGCGTCTGAATGGCCAGCGGGTGATGAGGCTCGTAGAGGCCCAGGTTGCCACCGCCGGGAAGAGTTCCCGACGCCAGGTCCTGCCCCGCCTGTTTGATAAACATTGGAGCCTCCGCCGGGTGGATCCCCATTTCAGCTGGTGGCAGAGCAAAGATCAACCACCCCTCACCCGCATCGACCGCGGAGATCTCGAGCACATCGCGAAAGAACGCACAATCGGCTTCCGGGTCGCTGCTGTACAGCAGTAAATGCACGCCGAAGAACATGACGGGATTGTAATTGCATCGTGAACAGCGCTGATAACAAATGTTGGCTCAGTGCCTGTATCCGCATCCGCAACACACATCGCTATTGGACGTTACACTAGGAGACGGCGTTGCTCGAGTGGAGAACGCCGGGCTGAAGCCGGCCACTCTTGCTGGCCCAGATCACGAGGCGAGTCCTTTGTATCCTTCGGGAACCTTGCGCATCCACGAACTGACTCCGGAAGAACGCTCCGTCTACCAGACGTTGAAGCCGGGGTGTCTGCCGCAGCATGTCGCCATCATCATGGATGGCAATGGGCGCTGGGCCGGACACCGTTCGTTGAAGCGCTTCCTCGGACATCAGCAAGGCGCCAAGAGTGTCCAGTTGGTTACTGAAACTGCTTCGCGCATCGGGCTGCCGTGGCTCACGCTCTACGCGTTTTCGCTCGAAAACAATCTGCGCCGCCCTAAGGCCGAAGTCAATTTTCTGATGCGCCTGCTCAAGAGCTATCTCGAAGGCAACGTGCAGCGCATGATGGACAACAACGTGCGCATCCGCTACATCGGGCGTATCCACGAGCTTCCATCTGAAGTGCAGGACAAGATGAACTGGGCGGCGGAGATGACCGGCCGCAACACCGGCACCACGCTCACGCTGGCTTTGAATTATGGCTCGCGTTCGGAGATTGTGGACGCCTTCCGATCGCTTGCCGCGGAACTGAAACGCAAGCACATCTCTCCCGATGAAATTACCGAAGAAGATATTCATCGGCACTTGTACACGGCACACATGCCCGACCCCGACCTGCTGATTCGCACCTCGGGCGAGATGCGCATCTCCAATTACCTGTTATGGCAGATCGCTTACACCGAAATCTTCGTAACCGAGCGCCTGTGGCCCGATTTCCGCGGCATCCATCTCCTCGAGGCCGTTGCAGCCTTTCAGCAGCGCGAGCGTCGCTTCGGCGGCCTGAGTGACAGTGTGGGCGTGACCGACGAAGAAGCCGAGCACGCCAAGATCGCGGTAAGCTGAGCGGCCGGCAGACGGTCAGGCCGCGGACGAACCGGGGGCTTGATCCAGCAGCAGCCGGAAGTGCTCCCGAAGCTGCGCGATCGCCCGATCAAATGGCTCCACCGACCGGTATGACCGCGAAAGCATGACGCCGCCTTCCATCACCACCAGGACATAAGTAGCAAGTGCATCGAGATCCGTCTTTTCCGGCAACATCGGGCGCAAATCCTCAAGGCACTCCCGAATCGCTTCGATCCACCCCTGAAAATTCCTTGCAATCAACTCATGGGCGGGAGCATTCTCGGGATCGATTTCGAGCGCCAGCCGTCCTAGTGGACATCCGTACTTGCAGTCTGTGGCAACAATACGCTCGCGGTAACCCTGCAGAATGGCGAATATCCGCCCCACGGGCTCCTCGGCCGCCGCAAAGGCCGGATCAACCACCATCGGCCGCAGCAATTCCAGGTAACCTTGCAGCACCTCCCGCAGCAGCGCTTCCTTGCTATCGAAAAAGTGATAAAAGCTGCCTGAATTGACCTCGGCGTGGGTAAGCAACTCCGCCATGCTGGTGCCCGCAAAGCCCCTTTCCCAAAAGAGATATCGGGCAGAGTCGACGAGCCGTTCACGAGTTGAATGTCGCGAGTTGATCATTCGTTCAAGAAACCTCTTGACAGTTTCGATCTGTCCTGTTCCTATCTTACTTGAACAATCAACTAAAAGCCATGACTAACCTGAAATTACCCCTTCTGCTCCTCCTCGTGATCGCGGTCACGCGCCCGATCATAGCCCAGAATCCGCCTGCCGCCGAACCCGCTCCGCCCCAGGAGCTCATCGTCCAGGTCGACATTCCCGCCCCGCTCCACTCCGTCTGGCAGGCCTTTACAACCAGCGATGGCCTCAGCACCTGGCTCACCCCCAATGCCGTGGTCGACCTGCGTCCCGGCGGCGAGTGGACCGCGCACTTCCCCGGCGGCAGTACCGGCGGCGGCACCATCCTGAGCTTCACCCCTGAGAAGGAGATCGTGATCTCCGCCATGGCGCCGGACCAGTTTCCTCATGTCCGCGCCGAGCGCACCAAGGCCGTGTTCCAATTTGAGGCCCGCGGAGACAGGACCATCGTCCGCCTCACGCAATCCGGCTGGAAGAGCGGCGCCGAGTGGACCCACGCGTACGAATACCTCGTCGCGGGCAACGCGCAACTGCTCGCCGCTCTTCATCACCGGTTCGTGAGCGGTCCCTTGGACTGGAAAAAAATCTTTGGCGACGCACCTGAAAACAGCAAGTAAGGGGGATCGGGATGGACGCTTCTCATCTGAACGTTTGGGCAATTCTGGCAGCGGCGGTCTCAGCATTCCTGGTTGGCGGCCTCTGGTATTCGCCCATGTTTCTCGGCCGGGTGTGGGAAAGGGCAAACGGTTTCACCGAATCGCCGAAGTCTGGACCCAAGGTCTTTCTGCTCAGCCTTCTCTTCAGCCTGGTGATGTCAGCGAATCTGGCCTTTTTCCTGAATGAGCCGAAGACTACGGCGGCCTGGGGTGCGACAGCAGGCTTTCTTGCCGGCTTCGGCTGGGTCGCCATGGGCCTCGGGATAGTGGCCATATTCGAGCGCCGCTCGTGGAAATATTTGCTGGTCAACGGCGGCTATGTAACCGTGGCGTTGACGTTGATGGGATTGATTCTCGGGGCTTGGCGGAAGTAACTTCGCATGTTTACCCACCGCGGTGCAGCCGCTCAAGTCGGCGAAAGCAATGCGCAGGCTTGGAAACGCCTACACCACAGGCACGCGATGGGCCGAACCAGGCATAGTCATAGGGACTAATAGGCACCTCGGTTTCGTCGCGAGGCCTCTAATCATCGTCCCGGAGTGTCTGCTCAGTGTATTCTCAACCAAAGAATGAAACGACTCCTGACCGCTGCTGTATTGATCCCTGTGGTGCTGGTTCTGGTGTTCCTGAAGCCCCCTTTACAGGGGATTCTAGTGGCCATGACCGCGCTGGTGGCGGCTTTGGCGGGTTGGGAGTACTTGGGCCTAGCTCGGGCGCGTGGAGCCAATCCACCCCGAATCGCCGTAGTCGTCGCGACCACGATACTTTTCGTAGATCATTTTTTTTGGCCCGATCACCTCAAGGTGACGCTCGGGGCATTGTGCCTGGCGCTATTGATCTATTGCACATTCTCCAGTTCCACAGAGCGAATGCTGGCAGACGCCACTAATTCCGTCTTCTGCCTTGTTTACACAGGGTTTACGCTGATTACGGTTCTTGAGTTGCATGCCGAGGCTAATGGACCATCGCTGCTGGTGTTCCTTTTTTGTGTGGTCTGGGCCGGGGATTCGGTGGCTCTCTATGTTGGCCGTGCCTGGGGGCGGCACAAGCTGGCGCCGTCCATCAGTCCGAACAAGACCTGGGAAGGCAGCTTTGGATCCATCGTCGGCAGCCTTGGGGTTACCGGCTGCCTTCTTGGGCTCGCCGAGCTTCTGGCCCGCTGGAATTCGGTAGCCCTTTCGTACGCGGATGAGGCTTGGTATTACTGGCTAGGCTTGGCAGTGGCAGTGAATATCGCCGGACAGGTGGGCGACTTGGCGGAATCGGCGCTCAAGCGCTCAGCCGGGGTCAAGGATTCAGGGGATCTCCTGCCCGGTCACGGCGGCATCCTCGACCGCATCGACGCCCTGCTGTTGGCGGCTCCGGTGCTGTGGTACGCTCAACTCATTCACCATCCGTTCTGACGGACCATCGATTCTGGAACGACCTCAAACCATTGAAAAGACTCGCCATCCTCGGTTCCACCGGGTCCATCGGACAAAGCACTCTCTCCATTGTTGAACAATTCCCTGAGCGCTACTCTGTGGCCACGCTTGCCGCCGGCCGCAATCTGGACGAAGCCTGCGCGCAGGCAGTGCGATGGCGTCCGAAGATGGTTTCGCTGGCAACGGAAGAACTGGCCGCTCAGCTCACCTCGCGCCTGCGCCAAGCCGGCGTTTCAGGCGTTGAGGTTGTCCACGGCGTTGAGGGCACCGTTGCCTGCGCCACGCATTCTGAAGCCGACTTTGTGGTCTCGGCGATTGTGGGCGTTGCCGGCCTTGAAGCCACCCACGCAGCCATTCTGGCAGGCAAGCCCGTCGGCCTGGCCAACAAGGAATGCATGGTGGCCGCCGGCGAAATCCTGACCGCCGCCGCTCGCCGCCATAACGTGCCCATCCTCCCCATCGACAGCGAGCACAATGCCGTGCACCAGTGCATGCGCGTTGGGGCGTACAGCGAAGTAAAGACCATCTGGCTGACCGCATCGGGCGGGCCATTCCGGCAGACTCCGCTCGACCGATTCCCCGGCATCACGCCCGAGCAGGCATTGAAGCATCCAACATGGGTAATGGGCCGCCGCATCACCATCGACTCAGCAACCATGCTGAATAAAGGGTTGGAGATAATCGAAGCCTGCCGGCTCTTCGACGTGCCCCCGGCCAAGGTGCGCGTTACCGTACATCCGCAGTCGACGGTGCACTCGCTGGTCGAGTATGTTGACGGTTCAATCCTTGCGCAGATCTCCGTCACCGACATGCGGTTGCCCATCCTCTATGCCCTCGCCTACCCCGAGCGCCCTGCTTCAACCCTAACGTTTGATCTGGCGGCACTGCGCCATCTCGACTTTGAGGAGCCGGACTTCAAGCGCTTCCCTTGCCTGCGGCTCGCTTATGAAGCTGCCGAAAAAGGGGGGGCACACTGTATCGCCCTCAACGCCTCCGACGAGGTCGCCGTTGAAGCGTTCCTTGACCGGCGCATCCCATTTACCGGTATCCCGGATACAATTGAGAAAGTGCTCGCTTCTACGCCGGAAGCGCACCCGGCTACGATTGCCGAGGTGCTCGCCGCGGACCGGCAGGCGCGTGAAAGGGCTGCGCAGCTTGTAAGCTGATTGCCCCCGAAGGCACCGAAGGACATATCCAATTCTTATGCAGAATCTTCACGACATCGTGGTGGCTATCGTCGCCTTCATCATCCTGATCGGCGTCATGGTCGTCGTCCACGAATTTGGGCACTTCGCCGTTGCCAAGCTGTGCGGCGTCCGCGTCGAAGCGTTCTCCGTGGGCTTTGGCCCTCGCCTCTTCGGCATCAAGTACGGCGACACTGACTACAAGGTTTGCCTGTTGCCTCTGGGCGGCTACGTCAAAATGACCGGCGAGACTCCCGACCAGATCACTACGAGCGCAGAAGAAGGCGCTGCAGTCAACCCTGACGATCCGGGAGCATTCACCGCGCACCCGCGCTGGCAGCGCATGCTTATCGGTGTGGCCGGACCGGTGGCCAACTTCATCCTTGCGTTCGTTCTGATGGCCATTTACTTCGCCTTCATCAATGAAGTGCTGGTGCACGAAGTCAACACCGCCACCATTGAGTGGGTTGCGGCGGATTCGCAGGCGGCACAGGCCGGCTTCAAACCTGGAGACGTAATAACGGCATTTGGCGGCGTAATCAACCCGGATTGGGAAAAGGTCACCGAACAGTCAAACTTCAACTTCGGTCAGACCGTTCCGGTAACCATTGAGCGGGATGGAATACCGGTCCAGCTCTCCCTCGCTTTGCCCCCCGACATCAAAGGGCACGACTTCTTTATCAGCGACGTGGGTATCATTCCGCAATACGTTCGCGGACCCATCGGAGTTTTTGATGTGCCATCGGGGACACCTGCGGCTAAAGCGGGGCTGCGGGCCGGCGACGCAATCATTGCCGTTGATGGCCACGCCTTTCATACGGTAGAGCCGCTGCTCGCGTATCTACAGGCGGGAAAAGGCGCACCCATCACGCTGACGGTGATGCGCAAAGGCGCAACGATTCCGCCCTTGGTGGTAACTCCTGGTAAGCCCGATTCCAATTGGCGGCTCGGATTTGAAGCGGCTCCGCTTCCCTCCCGTAAGGATCCGCTGCCAGCGGGAAAAGCCGTGGATAAGGCAGCGGTCTTCTGTCGCGATAATTCACTTCTCATCGTCCAAGTACTGCAAGGGCTGTTTACCCACAGGGTTGCCGTTTCTCAGCTCTCCGGCCCGGTCGGGATCGCCCGTATGGCGGGTCAGGCAGCCGGCATACCGGGTTGGTCCGCCAAGGTTCACCTTGCCGCGGCTATCAGCCTGAACCTCGGCATTCTGAACCTGATGCCCTTCCCGATTCTTGACGGTGGGCTCATTTTGCTGCTCTTGATTGAAAGCCTGCTGCGCCACGACATCAGCGTGAATGTGAAGGAGCGGATTTACCAGGCCGCATTCGTGGTGCTGGTGGTATTTTTCGCGTTCATCATCTTCAACGACGTAACCAAGCTGCCTATGTTCACCCACTTGAAACCGTAAAACAGTGGTCAGTGTTCACTGACCACTGCTCACTCTTCACTATTCACTCTTCACTGAGCACTGCAATGCCCGTTACCGCTGAAATTCGTGTGCGCTACGCCGAAACCGACCAGATGAATGTGGTCTACTACGCCAATTATCTGGTGTGGTTTGAGATTGGGCGTGTGGAATTGCTGCGGTCGCTGGGATTGGCGTATAGCCAGATGGAGATCGAGCACAAACTGGTGCTCCCAGTGGTGGAAGCAAGCTGCCGTTACCGCTCGCCCGCGCGCTATGACGATGAGATCCTCATCGAGACGCGCCCGGCCATGCTGCGGGGCTCCGTGCTCAAATTTGCCTACCGCATCCTGCGCAAGAGCGCCGATAGTCCCGAGCCGCAGCTCTTGGCTGAGGGCGAAACCGTGCACGTGGTATGCGACGAAACATTCAATCGCCAGCCGCTGCCGGAGCAATACGCCACAGCACTGCGATCGCTGATGCAGTGAAAGCGCCTGCCTGAGCATCCCTTTCCGAGAGCGGCAATCTCCAAACCATCCGCCGGCAACTCGAACGAAATTGCCGAGCAGATAGCCTCAAACGGCCAGCCGCATTCAGCCTTATGCAACGCCTGGCCAATTCGATGCTGCGGCCACGGGCGCAATTTTTCTTCAAAGATCTGAACCCGGTTCGACGTCCGGGTAGTTACTGTCGCGACCCTCTGTACCGGGCCCACCAATGCAACTTGGTGGGAGCAGGCGAGGGTGCGATTTGGAAGAATTTAACCTACGCGGGCCAGAATTTGGTTGTTGGCCGCATTGTCCGCATCCATTTGCAAGAGCTGCCGCTGCTGACGAATCGCAGCTGCCAGCGCATCAAGTGTTGCGCGCTGAGCCGCTTCTTCTGCTGCCATCATCAGGGTGGAGGAGGAATTGGGAGAGTAAATGGAGCGGGTCTTGTGACCAGTAAGCATCTTTTATACTCCTTGGGGTTATTAAGCTAATGTTTCTTCAAACTTGATTACCAAATTAGCACGAACTAACACGATCGTTTCAACATTCGCACGAAGCGGTACGTTACCAAAGGCTGCAATACCTTAACGTTACCTTTGTAAGTTATTCATAAATCTGAGTTTGACGGAAACCAAGGAAGCTTGATTCAGCTCAAAGTCCCAGGCAACCTAAATGCATTTAGTGTTATTTGTCGCGTGCAACCACAAAATCAGGCACCCAAAGCAGCGCCCGCTTGAAATCGGACTCAGGCATGGGCTTGAGAGCGCGCCGCGACTGCTCCGCATAGCGCTCCGCAACTCCCATCGCGTAAGTCACTGAGCCATTGCGCATTAGTATCTCCTGAATCTGCTGCCGGCTCACATTCTCGAAGCTGCGGTCGTCAAGCACGCGCTGGATAATCTGGCGGTCAGCAGCCGTGCCGTGATCCAGGGAGTGGATTACAGCAAGGGTTGCCTTGCCCTCGCGCAGATCGCTGGCAACAGGCTTTCCCAGCACTTCTTCGGTGGCCGTGAGATCGAGCACGTCATCCACAATCTGGAACGCCAGGCCCACGGTGCGTCCGTATGCCCCAACGCTCAATATTTGAGCTTCAGTGGCTCCCGCCAAAACTGCACCCAGCTGCATTGAAACAGAGAATAAACAAGCGGTCTTCCGGAAAATCAAATCATAATATTCCGCCTCAGAGACTGCTTTGCCAAGCTTCTGAATCTGAAGGAGTTCGCCCTCAACCATCTGCTGCGTAAGACCTATCAAAAGGTCCAAAACACGCAGGTTCTTCTCCTCCAGCGCCACCCGAAAGGCCTGCATATAAAGCCAGTCGCCGGCGAGGACGCATTTTTCGTTTCCCCAGGTGGTGTTGGCGGAAGGACGGCCGCGGCGGGTGTCGGCGCCGTCGATGATGTCATCGTGGACTAGGGTGGCTGTGTGCACCATCTCAACCACTGCGCCGAGACGGATGGAGCTGGGGCCGGAGTAGCCGAGCATGTGGGCTGCGAGGAGCAGTAGTGAGGGCCGGATGCGCTTACCACCGCCTTCCCGCAGGTACTCGGCAATTTCTGTGATGGTGCTGACGCCGGAGGCGGCATCGCGGCCCAATTCCTGCTCGATGGCCACGAGATCATCCCGCAGCAGATCGAAAACCTCCCTCGCCGTCGCTATCGCCAGTGTGCTCAAATCGCTCCGCTTCTCACGCTTTAAATCGGGTTCCGGCTTACTTGAGGGGGAATGCTGCCGGGGCTGGGTCATGCTCAATTGGTCCGGTAATTCGTAAACTGCAATTCGACTCCCAGGTCCTTGCCGCGAAGCAGGCCAATGATGGACTGGAGCTCGTCACGATCTTTGCTTGAGACTCTAACAGTATCGCCTTGGATGCTGGCTTGCGCCTTCTTTTTTGAGTCTTTGATCAGCCGGACAATTTCCTTGGCCTTATCCGATGGGATCCCCTGCTGCAGCGTGATCTTCTGGCGTACACTCTGCCCAGCGCCCTGCTCAAGCTTTCCGTAGGTTAGATTTTTGAGCGACACGCCGCGCTTCACAAGCTTCTGGCCGAGGATTTCCTTGACGGCCTCGAGCTTATATTCTCCGGCAGAGGCGAGTTGAATCTCTTTGTCGCCCTCGGTCAACGAGATTTCAGAATGTGAGTCTTTCAAGTCGAATCGCTGACGAATCTCCTTGAGCGCCTGGTCGATCGCGTTCCGAACTTCCTGAATATCCAGCTTGCTTACGATGTCGAATGTGTTCTCTGCAGCCATGCTTCCCCCAAGGCTGCGCCGGTCGGCCAAGTCGGCCCCAAGCGCCTATGCCCTCTATCAGTTTCCCACGCCGGACCGGAGCGAAAAAAGCCGTTCGAAGTTTTTCGTCGTTGCTGCTGCAATTTCTTCTGGCGATACGCCCTTCTGACCAGCCAACACCTGGGCCGTATCGACCACCATGGCAGGCTCGTTGCGCTTGCCACGATTCGATCCGGGGGTGAGCCACGGTGCGTCAGTTTCTACCAACAGCCCATCGAGCGGGACTTGTGCGGCCACGTCGCGCAATGGCTGCGCCTTGGGGTAGGTGATGTTTCCGGCGAACGAGATAAGGAAGCCCATGTCGAGCGATCTCTGCGCCTGCTCCCATCCGCCGCCAAAGCAGTGCATGATGCCCCCGAGGCCGGTGTGATGCCAGTAGGTATCGAGTGTCAGGAAGAGATGATTCCATGCGTCGACGGCTCCATCCTTGGGCCTGCAGTGGATGATGATGGGGCGCTTGCGGGCGGCGGCGACCTCAAGCTGGCGAATCAAGCCAGCGCGTTGCACTTCGTGCGCGGCGCCGTCGTGGTAGTAGTCCAAGCCGATCTCACCGCAGGCGATGACCTCCGGTTCGGCCAGTAGGCAGTCGAGTTTTGTGATAGCGGCTTCATCTGCTTCGGGCGTGGAGTGGGGATAGATTCCGGCGCTCGCAAAGAGCTTCGGCATACCCGGTTTGCCATTGAATTCGCGACAAATTTCGAGGGCCTGATGCATCTCCGCGGGCCCCTCGCCGATGCCGATCGAGAGCACAGTGCCAACGCCCGCGGTTGCGGCGCGCCGCAGCATATCGGCTCGATCTTCGTTGTAGCGCGGGCTATCGAGATGGGCGTGCGAATCAATCAACAAGCGGCGAATTCTCCCCCAAAACCAGATTGGACCGACCGGAGATCACTGGTCGGAGACTTATGTTCGACTACTCTTCGCCGAAGACCGGAAAATTGGGGTGCCAGTTGCCGTCGGCGGTGCCGTAAGGGCTTGCAACGACAACGGTATAGCCGTCGGGGTCACGCATCCAGCATTCCCAGTGATTTGGTCCGCCGTCGCCGTCGGGCGGATTGCGATGCTTCGGCAGGACCACCTCCGCACCGAGTTCTGCGGCGCGTTCCATCATGGCATCGAAGTCGTCCACCTCAAACCAAAGCAGGACGCCGTTGCCGTAGGGTCGGTCGTTTGAATCGCCGATTGGCCCGTGATGGTGCTCCACTTTGAAGCTGTGCAACTGGAGGATGAGCTGCCCCCCGGAGACCAATTGTTCATAGTTAGTGCCGCCGTGGTTGCTGCGGCATCCTAGCAGTCGCCGGTACCAACGGCTGCTGGCTTCAACATCGGTGACGGAAATGAGAGGTTGCGGGCGCATGGGATTAGCATACCAATGATTCGAATGCGAGCCTGGCGAGCCTATTTCTGCGCATCGGCAATAAACTTTTCCAGGTCGGCGCGCAGTTTGTGCAGCGCATCCACGTTCAGGTAGATCATGTGGCCCGAGGGATAGTAGCCAAATTGGATGTTGCCGCGCAACTCAGCGGGCAGGTCCATGTGCGAGACGTCGTATTCCGTGACGTAGAACGGGGTGGCGAGGTCGAAGTAGCCGTTGGCTGAAAAAACATGGAGGTGCGGATTCTTGCGAATGGCGCTTGCAAGATCCGCAGCCACGTAGGGTTGCGCCTGCTCGCCGCCGGGACTCTGGCCGGGACCGCCGCTGGTGGGGCGATGCTTCCAGTCCCACAGACCGATTGAGCCTGCGCTGGGCTTGTATTCATCAGTGGTCTGGTAATTCAGGTCGGTCTCAAGATAGTTGTGCAGCGCGGCGATGAAGGCGCCGGAGATCCCGGAATCGGATGCGTCGTAACTGGGATTCTCGCCAGCCGCGTCCAGATCCTCGCCTTCGAAACGCATGTCGTAACGGCCCAGAGTGAGACGCTGGTCGCGGAGTACCTCTTTGCGGAAGCGGCCAGGCGAGATGCGGAGGTTTGTCTCCTTGACGTAGTCCGTGCTGAGCCCGGTGAAGCGGCTGACTTCTTTCGCGACGGAGTCCAACTCCGCAGCGGGCAGCGCGTCTCCTGCAAACAACGCATGCGCGTAAGGGCCGGACGCGAACTCGCGCGCTTGCTGCACCCATGCGCCCAAGTCGGCCGGTTTATTCTGCACCTTATCGAAGTACCAGGCCGCGGCGGCGTAACTGGGCAGGTTGCCGATGTAGAGCAGGTCGTAACCGCCGGCGCGGATGTTGTAGTTGAGGATCGAGGAGATGAGCACGACGCCATTGAGTTGCACGCCATCGTTGCCGAGCATGTCTGCGAGGGCCGCAGAGCGCGTGGTTCCGTATGATTCGCCGATCAGGAATTTCGGCGAGTTCCAGCGCTGGTTCACACTGATGTATCGGACGATGAAGCGATCGAATGCGTGCAAATCCTGGTCGACGCCGGTGAAGTCCTTGGGCTGGCCTTTGCCGACGGCGCGTGAGTAGCCGGTGAGCGGCGCGTCAATGAAGACGAGGTCGGTTTTGTCGAGCAGCGAATCTTGATTCGAGACAACCTGAAATGGCGGGCCGGCGGTGGGCTTGGGGCTATCCGTCATGACGCGCACAGGCGAAAAGGAGCCCATGTGGAGCCACAGTGTGGCTGAGCCGGGACCGCCGTTGTAGAGGAAGCTCACGGGGCGCGATTTCGATTCGGTGCCATCGAGGGTGTAAGCCACATAGAAGATGCTGCCGTAAGGCTTGTCGTCTTCGTCGCGAATCACCAGCGTGCCCGCAGTGGCGGTGTATTTGAGCGCCTTGCCGTTGAGAGTCATCTCATGATGCGTGACAGAAGGCTTCTCAGGCGGGACGGGAGTGGGCTCGTGTTCCTTTTGCTGGTCGGCGGACGCGGGTTGCGGCTGGTTGCGCGGTTCCTGATTGCGCTGTTCTTGATTGCGTGGATCTGGAGTACGTGTTTCAGAGGTGCGGGACTCCTGGGCATGACTTGATGGCGCGATTGAGAGCAATCCGATGAGCACGATGGCGGCGACTGCGGCCTTACACGTGCGATGACGATATGTCCCGTTCATGTGCGAAGGACCCTCCGGAATTGTTGAATGCAGGAGTTGGGCGATGGATCGAAAACGGTCCGTCGTATGGACAGCATGGTACACGGAAGGCGCGCTGCCGAGTCACATTAACACTGGCCGATTCAGCCGCGTGACGGCGCCTGGAGGCCAAGTTCGCGCATGGCAATTTGGAGGTCGGCCCAGGCTTCTTTCTTTTGGCGCGGATCGCGGAGCAGGAAGGCGGGGTGATAAGTGACGATGAGTTTGCTGCCGCGGAAGGCGTGGACGCGGCCGCGAAGGCCGGCGAGCGGCTGTCGCTGGCCGAGCAAATAGGTGGCCGCGGTGGCGCCGAGTGCGACGAGGACTTCGGGTTGGATCACGTCAATCTGCTGGAAAAGGAATGGCGAGCAGGTGTTGGCTTCGTCGGGCTCGGGTGTGCGGTTGGCCGGGGGGCGGCACTTGACTACGTTGGCGATGTAGACCTCTTCGCGCTTGAGGCCCATGGCGGTGATCATGTTGTTGAGGAGTTGGCCGGCCTTGCCGACAAAGGGCAGGCCTTGTGAGTCCTCGTCGGCGCCTGGGCCTTCACCGACGAAAAAGAGACGGGCGTTGGGCGAGCCGTCGCCGAACACGATCTTGTTGCGGCCGGTGTGGAGAGCACAGCGGGTGCAGTCGCCGATGTCTTCGCGGATGAGGCGGAGCGCGGCGGCACGATCAGCTACGGGGATTGATGGTGAAGCTGCGGGTGGCGTAAAGATTGGCTTGCGGGGCGGGATAGTCGGCTCCTGGGAGTTGATTGTCGGGGACGGCGTATCCCAGGTCACAGAAGCGAGACCTGGGGCACCCAGATTTTCGGCGGGTGAGGCATCGACGGGGCGGCGGTAGAACTCAGTGAGGCCGAGGTCGCGATAGAAGCGCATGCGTGCGGCGAGAGCCTGCTGTGTTGCGGGATCAAGGACGGGCACGCGCTACTCCACGATGATTTGGCGGCGGGGGACGGTGGCAGAGGCGGACTGGTTCAGCACCTCGTCCTGCGCGGACATCCCATCCATTTCCATCATGAGCGGGCGTGGGCGGCGGAGGGCGACGATTTCGTCGAGGATGCGGTCTGCGAGCTTGCGCTTGGGCATGGCAGGAAGCTCGATCGAGGTGGTGGAGGTGAGGAACGTGGCGGCGTTGAAGTCGCTGTCGATGCCAACGTGGTCGCCGGAGACGTCGTTGACGACGATGGCGTCGGCACCTTTGCGGAGCAGCTTGGCGCGGCCGTTTTCCATGCGGTTCTCGGTCTCGGCGGCGAAGCCAACGATGATTTGCGCGGGTCCACGCTTTCGGACGACTTCGGCGAGAATGTCTTCAGTTGGCGCGAGTTCGATGGTGAGCGGGCCAGTGCGTTTGAGCTTTTGCTCGGAGACAGTGAGTGGTCGGTAGTCGGCAACGGCGGCGGCCTTGATGATGAGGGTGGCTTCCTTCATGCGCTCGAGTACGGCTTGGCGCATTTGCTCCGCGGTGACGATCTTGGTGACTTCACAATGCGAGGGCGGGTAGAGGGAAGATGGGCCGCTGATGAGGATGACGCGCGCGCCACGGGATTGGGCGGCTTCAGCGATGGCGTAGCCCATTTTGCCGCTGGAGCGGTTGCCGAGGAAGCGGACGGGGTCGAGCGCTTCCCGGGTGCCGCCGGCAGTGACGAGGACGACTTCGCCGGCCAGGTCGTGGCGGCGGCCGAGCGCATTGAGGACAGCATCGGCGATAGCATCGGGCTCAGCCATGCGCCCAGCGCCAACCATGCCGCAGGCCAGTTCGCCGGTGCCGGGCTCGATGACGCGGACCCCGCGCTGGCGCAAGATCTCCAGGTTGGCCTTGGTGGCCGGGTGCTCCCACATATTCACGTTCATGGCTGGAGCCACGAGTACGGGGGCGGTGGTGGCGAGATAGAGCGTGGTGAGGAAATCATCCGCCATGCCGTGGGCAATCTTGGCCAGGGTGTTGGCTGTGGCGGGAGCAACGATCAAGGCTTGAGTGGCTTGCGCTTCGCCGATGTGTTCAATGGAAGATTCGTAGTCGCCCTCGGCGGTTCCGGCTTCATCCCACAGGCCGGTAATGACTTTGTGACCGGAGAGCGCGGCGAAGGTGAGCGGCTGCACAAAGCGGCAGGCCGACTCGGTCATGACGACGTGGACTTCGAGGGCCTGGCGCTGCAGAGCGCGCACGAGTTCCGCAGCCTTGTAGGCAGCGATTCCACCGCAAACTCCGACGGTTACGCGCATAGGAAGATTGTAGAACAGTGGAGAGTAAAAGAGAGGTCAGGGACTAAGGACAAGGGAAATCATGGACACACTTGTGGCACGAGTGTCAGCTCATAGGACCGCTGGTGAATAATGCTTGCGTTCTAGGTGGCGATGATGGGGATGCCGGAGTCGTCCGCAAGGGGCTTGACTACTGGGACATCTTTCTTTACGTAAGCGATCTTGCCGGCTGCGATCTCGTCCTGTGCGATGCGGCAGGCCTTGGTGGACTGAGTGGGCACGAGCGCGGAGGAGCCATTCTGCAGTTGGCGGGCGCGACGTGCTGCTACCAGAACTTTGCGATAATCTGAATCGAATTTGGTTTCAATCGTCATCGGGATCCTCGTCGAAGTTAAACTGCTGCTGGTCAGGGGAGTTGCCAATTCCAAAAGCTTCGAGGACGGGTTTAAGCCGCTCTTGCGAGTTGGCCTGGCGACAAGCCGCAGCGACCTCCAGCACACGGCGTGATCGAATCGCAATCGGTTCACTGTTGCGATAGTATCTCTCAGCAAGGACGATGGCCTCAAGCTGCGCCACGGCCCGGTCGAGAATGTCGTTGATGAGAATATAGCTGTAGTCGCGATAATTCTCAATTTCCTTGCTTGCCTCACTCAGGCGGCGGTAGAGCTCGGCCTCGTTTACCTGGCCTTCGGCGCGCATTCGGTTGCGCAGGCGGGTTCGAAGCACTTTGGGGTTGGGCGGCAGCACAAAGATGCTGACAGCTTCCGCCATGGCGCGACGCACCTGGGCAGCGCCCTGCACATCGATGTCGAGCAGCAGATCGTGGCCCTGCTTGCGGGCTTCATCGAGAGACTGGCGGGCCGTTCCGTAGAAGTTGCCGAACACCTCAGCGTGCTCAAGAAAATCGCCGGCAGCGATCATGCGCTGAAATTCGGCGCGATTTGTGAAGTAGTATTCGCGACCGTGGTCCTCAGAGCCGCGCGGAGGACGCGTAGTCCACGAGACGGAAAAGTCGACGCCGGTGACCTGTTTGCGCAGCTCGTTGACGAGTGTGCTTTTGCCGGAGCCGGATGGAGCCGAGATGATGAAAAGAATGCCTGCCACGTTCTGATAGTCCTTAGGGTTCGACTGTGAATCCAGGCTGAAGAGCCAAACAGCAGTGCAACGATCAGGTTGCGGCCAAGATCGCCACACGGCCGTCGCTCAATGAATTACTCGACGTTCTGAATCTGTTCACGGGCCTTTTCGATTTCGGCTTTCATGGCCAAGCCCAATTCGGTAATGCGCGTCCCTTTGCCGCCAACGCCACCGGTTTTGGATAACAAAGTGTTGGCTTCGCGATTCATTTCCTGGAGCAGAAAGTCGAGTTTCTTGCCGACCTCGCCACCTCCGGCAAGAAGGTCGCGGAAGTGCCCGATGTGCGTGTTCATGCGTGCGAGTTCTTCGGCAATGTCGCTGCGGTCAACGAGCACGGCGACTTCCTCAAGCAGGCGCTGGCGGTTGAACTCGTTGCCTGTGGCTGCGATGAGGCGCTGGGTGAGGCGCTCCTGGTAGTGCTGCTCGACCTCGGGACGAACCTGCGCGACGCCTTCAACGGCTTCGGCGAGGCGATCGAGCGAGGCACGGAGAATGTCTTCGAGGGAGTCGCCTTCGCGAGCGCGCATTACCTTGAGCTGGCCAAGCAATGGGCCGATCTCGCGCTGAACGCTATCAACGAGGGCGGTCGAGTCTTCGTCGCCGCTGTTGCGATTGTCGTTTTGCAAGGCGCCGGGCAGGCGAAGGATCGTGTTGAGGTCGGGCTGGCCGCCAAGGGCGTGCTCATCGCGCGCCGCGTTGAATGCGGCGAGGTAGCCGGAAACAAGCTCGCGATTGTAGCCGGCGGACTGCTGTGAATTGCGCTCGACGGAGAGAGTGAGCTCCACGTGGCCGCGGACCAGGTGCTCCTTGAGTGCGCGGCGCAATTCCATCTCGAGCGCGTCAAGGCTGGAGGGCAGCCGCAGCTGCACGTCGAGGAAGCGATGGTTCACGCTCTTGAGGCTAAGTGTGTAACCAATCTGATCATTCACGCGCACCTGCACGCGGGCGAAGCCTGTCATCGAATATATCGGCATGATTACTTCTCTGCCTTTCCGGAAAATGCTGCCTTGGATGGGGCTGCCTCTGCGAGAGCCGGCTCCAGCGGTTGATCGGTCTGCGCGGCATCGGGATCGAGCGGATCGAGGCCGCCGTCGCCCACTCCCTGCACGTCGCTCATATCCGTGAATTGCAATTTGTGGAGGCGACCGTAAGTGGGTGAAGTGTTGAGGAGCTCGTCGTGCGGACCAATAGCAGTGATGCGCCCGTCTTCAAGCACAGCGATACGATTGGCGCGGCGCACGGTGGATAGGCGGTGCGCGATGACCAGCACGGTGCGACCCTGTACCAGGTTGGCAAGCGCAGCCTGCACAAGCGATTCGCTTTCTGCATCGAGCGCGGATGTCGCTTCGTCAAGGATGAGAATGGGTGCATTTTTAAGGATCGCGCGGGCGATGGCAATGCGCTGGCGTTCGCCACCGGAGAGGCGGAAACCCTTTTCACCGATGACGGTGTCATAGCCCTGCGGCATGCGCTGGATGAAGTCATGGGCCAGCGCATTGCGGGCCGCCTCTTCCACTAATTCCCGCTTGATGTCGGGCTGGCCGTAGGCGATGTTGTTACTCACCGTGTCGTTGAAGAGAATAGTTTCCTGTGTAACTTGTGCGACCTGGCGGCGCAGCGACGCAAGGGATACGTCGCGGATGTCGCGACCATCGATAAGGATGCGTCCGGAGGTGACATCAAAGAAGCGCGGAATGAGATTGACGAGAGTGGACTTCCCTGCCCCGCTTGGTCCTACGACAGCGAGCACTTCGCAGGCGTGGAGTTCCAGGTCAACGTTGTGGAGGATCTGGTGTTCACCTTCTTCGTTGGAATAGGAAAAGCCGACATTATCAAAGCGGATTGACGATTTAAAGCCGTGAAGGGGCGCAGGGTGACGCTTCTCCTTCACGTCGTCCTTGTGCTCGATGAATCCGAAGATGGAGATCGACGCGCCCATGGCCTGTTGGAAGCTGTTGTAGAAGTAAGCGAATTTGCGGACCGGATCGTAGAGCTTGAAGAGAAGGATGACGAAGGAAGCGAACAAACCCATGGTCATGCGGCCGTGCTGGATTTCGTTGCGGCCGATGAAGAGGAACATAGCGATGGCGATGGCACCGATGGTGTCCATGAGCGGCGAACTGATGGACTGTATGCGCACGCTGCGCAAGTTGGCGCGGAAGAGGCGCGCGGCGGCTTTTTTAAAGCGTAGCATCTCCCACAACTCGGTATTGAATGCCTTCACGATGCGATGGCCGGTGACGGTTTCGTGCAGGATGTTCTGGATTTCGGCGAGCTTGTCCTGGCCGGTGCGGGTGCGGGTGCGAACTTCGCTGCCGATCTTGCGCGAGGACGTGATGACGACCGGGACGAACAACAGCAACGCCCAGCTGAGATGTCCGCCAAGGCGGATGACGAAGAAGAGGCCGACGAGGAAGGTGAAGAACTGCTGC
>JANXQR010000273.1 GCA_025353435.1 Acidobacteriota bacterium
GATGCGCATATCCGGGTCAACCGGCTGTTCCTGGGCGCGCGCGATCGGCCTTACAAATAACAGAAAAGCAACGCCGAATAAGAAGACGAATCTTCGACCCATCCAAATCACTCCTAAACATAACTGACCTCATTAGGATACTACCCACCGAAATCATCTTTGATTAACAACAAATTCCAGCGCATCTTTCTTGGCAGATCAAACAGAAACGCCGCTTTCAAGGAAAGCGGCGTTTAGTCGTTCCTCTAATCCTCTGCTACTTCTTCCGCGCTGGAACCACGGGCTTCACGGGCCTGGCCTGTGGGGCACGCTTCGATTTCGATTCCGCTACAGGTGTTTCTTCCTGATGCGTTGAGAGGAATTTATTCTCTGCACCGTGCTCACCCAGCACGTGAAGCCGCAGGAAGTTGGTCGATCCTGACTTCGTCCGCGTGCCCGCCACAATCGCAATAATCTCGCGTGGCCTCACGTATCCGCCCTGCAACAGCAGACTCTCCGCCAAATCCACCAGGGCCTCCGTCGAGGTCACCTTCGGGCAGCGGATCGGTATCGTTCCCCATAACAAGTTGAGACGGTTAATCGTGACGTCCACTGGACTCAGCGCGAAAATAGGCGTCGGCGGGTGATACTTCGAAAGCTGCCTGGCCGTCGTCCCCGACTCCGTGAACAGCGCAATGCCGCGCAGGTCCAGGTCTTCGGCCGCGTGTGCCGTCGCCTCGCAGATCGTCTCCGCAATCGACAGGTGCGTCTTCTGCACGTGAGCCTGGTACACCGCCTGCTCCTTCATCGTGCGCTCGGCTTCCTGCACAATGCGGCTCATCATTGCCACCGCTTCGACCGGATACTTGCCCACCGCGGACTCGCCCGAAAGCATCACCGCGTCCGTCCCGTCGTACACCGCATTCGCCACGTCGGAGGCCTCGGCGCGCGTCGGCCGCGGATTCTCGATCATCGACTCCAGCATCTGCGTCGCCGTAATCACCGGCTTGCGATACTCGCTCGCCTTGCGAATGATGTGCTTCTGGATCGCTGGCACACGCTCCGGCGGAACCTCAACACCCAGGTCGCCGCGCGCCACCATGATGCCGTCCGCAACCAGCAGAATCTGGTCCAACTGCTCGATCGCCTGCGGCTTCTCCAACTTCGCAATGATCCACGTCTCGCTCCCGTAAGCTGAAATACGGTTGCGCACCAGGCGAATATCCTCCGCCGTGCGCACAAATGAAACCGCGATCGCATCCACGCCATTTTTCAACGCAAATTCAAGATCCGCGTCGTCCTTCTCCGTCAACGAAGGCACGCGCACCGGAATCCCCGGCAAATTGATGCCCTTGTTTTCGCCAAGCATGCCGCCGTTTATGACTTCGCAAATTACGTCGCCGCCATCCACTTCGTGAACGCGCAATTCAATCAATCCATCCGACAGCAAAATCCGGGAGCCCTGCTCAACGTTTTCCGCCAGTGTCTTGAATGTCGTTCCCACCAGCGATGCGGTTCCAGGCACTTCGCGTGGTGTAATCGTAATCCGGCCGCCCGCCTTCAGTAGCACGGACACGTGATCCTTCAGCTTTCCTGTCCGGATCTTCGGCCCCTGCAAATCGCCAAGAATACAAAGAGGTTTCCGCTCTTCGCGGCTCACCTTCCGGATCATCTGGATTAGCTGCAACTTCTCTTCGTGCGACCCATGCGAAAAATTCAGGCGAACCACATCAACGCCCGCGCGGACCAGGTCACGGAAAACCGGCTCAGTATTCGATGCCGGGCCAAGTGTGGCAACAATCTTTGCGCGGCGCAGCGTTGCAGAATCGGTCATGCTGTGTTCAGCAAAAGCCATTGAAAATGCTCCAGTGGGTTGTTGGATCGGGAGTGGAGAAGTCAGGGGTGCGGCTGCCTTCATTGTACATGGGGGATCGGTCGCAGAAACCGCTTCCCTCCACTCATCGGCGC
Source organism: Acidobacteriota bacterium (assembly GCA_025353435.1). GTDB lineage: Bacteria > Acidobacteriota > Terriglobia > Terriglobales > Acidobacteriaceae > Telmatobacter. Next base: position 1,948 of record JANXQR010000273.1, read on the forward strand.
TCGAAGAATAATCGCTTTATCCGTTCACACTTCGGGTAAATTGTCACACGCCGCGACACCTCAATCGTCGCGCCGCTCCAGTCGCAATTCATACAGCAGGCCGTTCAATTCCGCGCCAATCAGCGTGCTGAACGACGTCAGATACAGCCACACCAGCGTTGCAATTCCTGCCGCAAACGAGCCATAGAAACGCGAGTAATCCGCCACCCGCGTTACATACCATCCAAATGCCAGCGTCGCCGGAAACCACAGCAGCGCCGCCGCTCCCGCCCCCGGCAACACCCAGCCCCAATGCTCCTTGCGCTTCGTTCCAAAGTGATACAGCGCCGACAGCACCGTCATGCTCGTCGCAACCGAAACCACCCAGCGCCCCATCCTCCAGAAAAAAAGCACCACATGCCGCAATTCATGATCTGCGTTGGCAATCATCCAGATTTCGATCTGATGTCCAAACACCAGCAGCAGGCTCGCCAGCCACAACGGGACAAGCACGATTGGCACCAGCAGCAGCGCCCGCCACCGCCTCTCCCAAAATCCCCAGCTATCCTTTCGCTCCTGGTATGCGCGCCGAAAGCCCTCCATCAGCGACAGCATCACGCCCAGCCCCGCAAACACCGCCAGCACCGCCGCTGAAATCAGCAATTGGGTTGACTGCATCCGCCGCGTCATCATCGAGTCCTGCAGCAGCAGCACCGACCCCGCCGGCAAAAACTGGTCGAATGTGTTCCGCATCTCGCCCATCAATGATGGTCCAGCCGGCACCCGCGCCAGCAGCGCAGTCACCGCCACCACCGCCGGGAAGAAACACAGCATCCCCGAATATGCCGCCGCCTTCGCCGTGTTAAACACGTCGTGGTCGAGCGCCAGCCACAATGTTTTGCGGATATTGAGGAAGAAACGCGCCATGCTTCAAAGCAAGAGTAGTGCATCCCCATTGCTTTGCGCGACTCCGCAATCTCAATCTCACAGAGTTGTGCTTCGAGGGACTAATCCCACCACACGTCTATCTATATTGCGCGGTGATGTCGCGCAGCGACACCACCACGCGAGCCTCGCTTACTTGCTCAGCTCTTCGTACGCATGCACCCACGCGTTCATTAAATCGTCCAGCGAATAACCAGCCTCAAGCTTGCAGTTGCTCAGCGCGTCGTTCTTGGTCTCGCACTTCGCCACCGCATCGCCACTCGCGTTAAACAACGTTAGCCCGTTCAGGCTCTTCGGAGCCTCAATCAACGCCGGCTTGGTCACCGACGCCGAAGGAAGCTTTGCATGCTCGACCGAAGGGTCCCCCGACACCGCGGCCATAAGAATGAATGCAGCAATAGCGCTCATTCCACACCCCCAATAATTTTCTTTAATCCCAGGATTTCAAGTATTCTGCGCTACACGGCCGCCTTCTGCAGTGCCCTACCGCACACTACTTTTCAACGGCAATTCCCAAAGGCCCTCACAGCCGGGCACGCATCAAACCGTTTATGATGGCCCCGCTATGATTACCCCTGCCCGCCGCGCCGCTCGCAATCCTGTTCTTAAGCCCTTTCTCAGCATCCTGATGGCTCTCTTCACTTGCGTCTTTGTCCCCGCGCAAGCCCCGCATCCCTCCAACACACAATTGGCCGATAAGGAGCTCAACATCAAGGTCGAGTCCCTCCTCAAAAAGATGACCCTCGACGAAAAAATCGGCCAGCTCGTGCAATTCTCCGCCGGCTTCTCCACCGGCCCCGGCTCCGAAGGCAAAAACCAGCGATTTGACGACATGGTCGCCAAAAGCCAGGTCGGCTCCTTCCTCAACGTCGTCGGCGCTGAAGCCACCAACCACTATCAACACATCGCCATGGAGCAATCCCGCCTCCACATCCCCCTCATCTTCGGCCTCGACGTCATCCACGGCCACCACACCACCTTCCCCATCCCCCTCGCCGTCGCCGCCAGCTTTGACCCCGCCATGGCCGAAATCGTCGCCCGCACCGGCGCCCAGGAAGCCCGCATCGACGGCGTCCCCTGGGTCTTTTCGCCTATGGTCGACATCGCCCGCGACGCCCGCTGGGGCCGCATCGTCGAATCCAACGGCGAAGACCCCTTCCTCAGCTCCGCCATGGCCCGCTCCTGGGTCCGCGGCTATCAGCAAGGCGACCTCACCAAGCCCGACTCCGTCGCCGTCAGCGTCAAGCACTTTGCCGCCTACGGAGCCGCCATCGCCGGCCGCGACTACAACGCAACCGACATGTCACCCATCACCCTCCGCCAGGTCTATCTCAAGCCTTATCAAGCGGCTGTCGAAGAAGGCGCCGCCACCCTCATGTCGTCCTTCAACTCCATCAACGGCGTGCCCGCCACCGCCAACCCCCTTACTCTCAATCAGATACTGCGCAAGGAGTGGGGCTTCAACGGCTTCGTCGTCTCTGACTGGGGCGCGGTGGGCGAGCTCATGAACCACTCCATCGGCGACGGCCCCACCGTTGCCCGCAAAGCCCTCACTGCCGGCCTCGACATGGACATGGAAGGCAACCTCTTCGGAACCACCCTCGCCGCCCAGGTCCGCTCCGGCAAAATCCCTGAGTCCGTCGTCGATGAAGCCACCCGCCGGATCTTGAGAGTCAAAGTCGTCCTCGGCCTCTTCGACCACCCCTTCACCAACCCCAGCCCCACGTACGAGCCGACTCCCGAAAAGCGTGCCCTCACCCGCAAAGTCGCCGACGAAACCATCGTCCTCCTAAAAAACGAGCCCGTCGAAGCCGCCGGCACTCTCCTGCCCCTATCCGCCAAAATGAAGACAGTCGCCCTCATCGGCCCCATGGCCGACAACCAGCGCGACCTCCTCGGCGCCTGGTCCGCAGGCGATCCCAAGTACGTCGTAACCCTGCGCAAAGCACTTGAAGAACGTCTCGGCGCCGACCACGTCCTTTACGCCAAAGGCTGCGGCCTGCTCTCCGGCCAGGATGAAGTCGTCCTCAATCACGTCAACTTCGGCGGCTCGGCTGCCGCCACTGGCAGCGAAGAAATTCCCGACGACGCCAAATCCGTTGCTGAAGCCGTCGAAGCCGCCAAAAAATCCGACCTCGTCCTCATGGCCCTCGGCGAATCCGCCAACTGGATGGAAGGCGAAGCCTCCAGCCGTGTCAACCTCGGCTTCACCGGCGCCCAGCAGCAACTCCTTGAAGCGGTTGTCGCTACCGGAAAGCCCGTCGTCCTCATCGTTCTCGCCGGCCGCCCCCTCGAAATCAAGTGGGCCGCCAACCACGTCCCCGCCATCGTCGAAGGCTGGTCCCCCGGCTTTGAAGGCGGCCACGCCCTCGCTGACATCCTCTTTGGCGACGTCAACCCCTCCGGTAAGCTCCCCGCCAGCCTGCCCCGCGCCGTCGGCCAGGAGCCCCTCTACTACGCGCAGCTCCCCACTGGCCGCCCCGCCCGCGGCGTCGACCTCACCCACATCCCCACAAACTCTGTCGAAAAATTCGTCTCCCGCTACGTTGATGAAGAAAACTCCGCCCTCTTCCCCTTCGGTTACGGCCTCAGCTACACCCGCTTCAGCTACTCCTCACCCACCGTCAGCCGCGCCACCTTGCCGCTCAAAGAAGTCATGGCCTCCCGCCGCGATCCCGTTGCAATCGTCGGAGTCGAAGTCCGCAACACCGGCACCGTTGCCGGCACTGAAGTCGTGCAGCTCTATCTCCGCAACCTCAACGCCAGCATCGAGCAGCCCGTCCGCGAGCTCAAAGGCTTCAACAGAGTCAC